>PMNO01000446.1 GCA_003161835.1 Myxococcales bacterium
GTGACGCTGGTGTCGCCGCGATTCGGTTTCACGCCGATGTGTCCGGCCGGCCGCGCCAACCGCGGATCCTCGGCGTAGGGCATCTCGATCGGGATCCCGCTGCGCGTCTGATAGTAGTAGCCAAGAGCGTTGTATTTGAGGCGGCTGTAAATGTCGTGGCGAATATCGAAGGGATGGCTGATGCCGCCCGCCGCCCGCAACGTGAAGCCGTTGCCTTCCTGGGTGAAGGCGGAGAAGTCCGCGATCGAAACTTGATCGCCCGAGGCGCGATCGAGCCCGAACGGCGTCGTGGTTCCCGACGCGACCACCTGATTGCGCGCGTCCACGAGCTCCCACGGCACCGCGTTCGGGTTCTTCACCGTCGCGAGCTTCACGAGGTGGGGGAAGTACCCGACCTGGTTGACGAGCACGACCGGCACCGGCAGCGCCTGGGTGTCGGATTGCTCGGCGAATTCCGGATCGTCGATCCGCGCGTCGTCAATGCAAACGGAGAAGGGAACCTTCGCCTTGGCCAACGGGCCGCCGACGTGAAAGGCCATCTCGATCCCGGGATCGTCGTCGCCCTGCATCGTGAACTTCCCCGCGAAGACCTGGGGCTCCTTCTCCACGTCGAACAGCAGCTTCCAGAACTCGCGGTAGGGCTGCCCCGCCTGCCCGATCTTCAAGTACGCGCGGGTCTTGTCCGTCGCGCGCATCTTGAACTGCACGGCGTAGGTGTGGCCCTTGCGCAACACCAGATTTTGCTGGCGCAGATGCGCGTCCCAGCGGTTGACTCCCTTGTTCTTGATCTCGATGCACAGCTCGCCCTTGTCGACGAACGTGCGCCCGTCGGCCGGCGCGGAAAAGGAAGCGGTCCAGGGCAGGCTCTTCGCGGGCTGCGTGAAGCTTCCATTCTGAATCAAGTTGTGGCCCAGAAGCGGCGCCGGCGCCTGCGCTGGAGGCAGCCCTGCGGCCTGCCCCACGGGCCTTCGGGGCGCCGAGTGGCACGCGTTCGCCGTCAGCAGCGCGATCGCCAGGAGCACGGACCGGGTTGGGCGGCCGGCACGTGGTTGCTGACCATCTCGCGGAGCGGGGTGAATGGGTTCGACTTTGGTCATGGGGGTCCTTCCGGGGCCTGGGGGGGGCGGACGATGGATTCAGGGAATCACAAGACAGCGCACGGGCGCAAGCGGGAGGACCGGATCTGGAGATCGCGCGAGCGGCGCGCCGCGGTCGCAACCCCTCAGTCGCCGGGTGCGTGGTGTTCATCCGGTGGCTCTGATATCAACCCCCTCTGACATCAATCCACCGGATCCGTCTTGCCATGGCCAATGTCCCGCGCTGCACGCTCGCCAGTCTTCGAAACGGGCTTCTTGGCGTTCTTTCACTCTTGATTCTGGGCACGTGCGCGGGCCCGCGCCAAGCGCACAACGGCGCCGCAGCTCCCCGATATGCGCCCCGGCCCCCCACATGCCCGCTGGACTTGCTTCACGCGGCGGTGCCAAGCGTCGCCGCCTGGGACGACCTGGGCGTCGCCGAGGTCACCTGTCACATCGACATTGGCCTCGAGCAGTGCCTGCGCCAGTTTCGCGCCGAGGCCTGCCGGATGGGTGGTGACTTCGTCTATGCCCTTCCCGAGAAACCGTTGCGCCCACGCGAGCAGGCGGTCGTGTTCCGCGGGCGCGTCGCCCACACGCGCGCACCCGGCGCGGCGTCCCCCGAGATCGGCACGCCGAGCACAACCCCGGCCGCGCCCGCATCGGAGACTACGGGGCGACCGTAGCGCGCGCGTGTCACGGTCTGTCGGAACGCGGCCAAATAGCGGTCGCGGACGGCGGCGAAGATCCGGTCCGCGACGTCGACGTGATAGGCGTGGCTGGTCAGGTTGCGATCGGCAAGCATGTTCAACCAGAGGTTCTCGTCCTCGATGACTCCAATCTTGTAGCCCGCGATGAGTGCGCGTTTGGGCGACTCGGCGGCGAGGCCCTCGCTTTCGGCGAGGTGCTTCAGAAGCTTCCAGACCGCCTCGAACGTGAACTCGAACGCCTGGATGACGCCAGCACGGTCCCGATCCGAAACCACCGGGACGTCCAGGAACGCCACCAACTGTTTCAACGCCGCTTCCGCATTTGCTAGCGCTTGGGAGTTCATCGCGTTCGCTCGTACACAAGTCGCCCCGACGTGGCGATCTCGTGTGCCAGTCTCGGATCGCAGGAATCCACGTCCACCAGATCCAGGGCGACCAGCGCCGGAACCTCATCCTCGCACTCCAGGACGAATTCGGCCCAACGCGGGCGCGGGGCGCGCGGCATCTGAACCGCCATGTCGAAGTCCGATCCTGATGTCGAGGTCCCGCGCGCATGGGATCCGAAGAGCCAAACACGTTCGGCCTCCAGCAGGCGGCAGGCCCGAGCGACGACATCCACGACGACGCGGCTGATGCGGCGTTCTTGCGCGAGGCCAGTCATGAGCACGACCGAAGCTAGCGCGCTCACGCGTAGGACAGGCCGAACCCGTAGTCGAACAAGGGGGCGTAGCGCGGGTCGCCGACGTTGATGGGGATGTCGCTCATGTTGCGGGGCCACGAACAGGACAGCTTGCCGGTGGGCTTGGCCACGCCGAAGAGCAGGTCCGCGATGCCGCCACCCTCCGTGCCAGGCAACCACACGACCAAAAGCGCGTTCGCGGCATCGAGGACGTCTCCCAGGATAAGCGGCCGGCCGGTGATCAACACGACGATCACGGGCTTTCCGCTNNACCACCACCGCGTCGGCGCGCTCCGCGCCCGCCGCGTCCTTGGAAAAATCGACCCGGGCCGCGCCGGCCACCTCGGCTATCGCTTGCCGGATCGTCGTGCCCGGTGTGGTGGGACCGCGCCGGCCACGCCAGCCCACCGTCCAGCCACCGCACTGCATGCCAATGTCGTCAGCCTTGCCACCGCACACGTGAATGCGTGCGTCCCTGCGCAACGGCAAGGCCGCGCCAGCGTTCTTCAGCAAGACAGCGCTGCGCCGGACGGCCTCGCGCGCGACCGCCCGGTGCGCGGGCGCGCCGATCTCGGCGGTCAAGACGCGATCCGTGAAGGGCCGCTCCCACAGGCCNNGCCACCAGCTGCTTCAACCCGCCGATGAAATCTCGGAACCGGATCGGGACCATCACCATGTCGATGCCCGCGTTGATGCCGGTCTCGATGTCGCTCACGTAGTCGCCCGGCAGGCGATCGATCGCCGCCCAGTCGCTGACCACGAAGCCCGTGAAGCCCAGCTCGCCCTTCAGGACATCGGTGATGAGCGCGCGGTTGCCGTGCATGGGCTGACCGTTCCAGCTGCTGTACGACACCATCACGGTCGCGACGCCGGCCTTGATGGCGGCGGCGTATCCCGGCAGATGGATGCGGCGCAGCTCCTCCTCGGAGATGCGCGCGTCGCCCCGATCCTTGCCACCGGCCGTGCCTCCGTCCGCCAGGAAATGCTTCGCGCACGCCAGAATGGCGGTGCCGTCCTGGGTGCCGGGGTTCCCGTTCTGAAAGCCGCGCACGGCGGCCGCGCCCAGGCTCTCGGTCAGTTCGGGTGTTTCGCCGAAGCCCTCGTAGGCGCGCCCCCAGCGATCGTCGCGGGGCACCGCGATGCAGGGCGCGAACGTCCAATCAATCCCGGTGCCCGCCACTTCACGCGCCGTGATGCGCGCGGCGGCTTCGACGAGCTCGGGGCTGCGCGTGCAGCCGAGACCCACGGCGTGCGGAAAGATCACCGCTCCCTTCACGCCGCTCTGGCCATGAACGGCATCGATGCCGTAGACCATCGGGATCCCCAGGCGGGTGGACAGGGCCTGGCTTTGAAAGCGGTCGTACAAGTCGGCCCAGGTCTCGGGTGTGTTGGGTCGCGGCAACGAATCACCGCCGCTCAACACCGATCCGATGAAGAAATCGTGAATCTCTGTGCCGTCCTTCAGAGCCCCGCGATCCACCTGGGTCATCTGGCCGATCTTTTCGTCCAGGGTCATTTGAGCGAGCAGTGCATCGATGTCGGGCGCGGGTACTCCGGCCCGGCGCGCGGGCGGCACGTCAGCCGCGTGCATTCGCGGAACCAGACAGCTGGCGGGCGCAAGCGCCGCGGCGCCGAGCAACGCGCGCCGCGTGGGCAGTGGCAGTAGTAGTGACGACGTCGACGGTCGAGGGGGCATGAACGCTGTGTGTATCACAAAGTGGTGCCTCCCTCGCGGAGAAACCGGGGGGTTGCCTGCGCCGGCCATCTCCGCCACACTCCCCCCGCTTTGGCATTCGAACCAAGGAGAGCCCCTTGAGCGAGCCGGTACCGTTCGACCCTGCGCCCGGCACGTCCGTCGGTCCGCGCAGAGTGGCCGCGCGGTTCGTGGCGCCTGCGTTCACGTTCGCGGTGGCGGCCGCCGCCTGGGCCGTGGGGGTCGCGGGTGGTTGCGCGAAGGATCCGGTGTACGCGTGGCGCGCGGACGCGGGAACCGGCGGCGCGATGGGCGCGGGTGGCTCCGGTGTCTTGACCTGCGATCCGACCCGCAGCGGTCTGGGCCGCGTGGATCGGCCCGCCAGACTGATATCCGTGGGCAAGCCCGTTGCGGCGAGCAGCGGCGTGACCAATCCGATGAAGGTCGTGGATGGTGTCTACGCCCACGCGGGGGCGTTCCTGCCCGCGCCGACCGCGCAGAGCCCCGCCTGGCTCGCGATCAACGTGGGCGCGGGTCCCGCGCGCCTGTTGCTCACCTGGGCCGATATCGGCTGGAACGACTACAACACGCCCGTGCCCGGGGGCTCGCCCGCGAGCTATCGCATCGAGACGTCGGGCGATTCCACGGATGGCGTCGACGGACGCTGGGACAGGGCGGTGGACGTTCCGATCAACACGGTGCGCGAGCGGGCACACACCTTCGCATTCGCGGGCCAGGCCTGGGTGAAAGTCGTGGTCACGGCCGCGGCCAACGGCTCGGGCTCTGCCGTGGGGGTATCGATTGACGAGATCGGTGTATACGACGTGACCCCGGCGGTGCCCCCGGTGGGGGACGCCGCGCGGCCAACGGACACGTGGTTCTTCATGGGTGACAGCCTCACGGCCGGGGCGTTTCGACGGCAACTGGGCGTCGGCACCAGCTTCGATGCGCTCATCCAGGCGCGGCGCCCGGCATTTTCACCGGTTGTCTTGAACGGAGGCATCGGCGGCGAACTATCGACAAATGGCCTCGCGCATGTGAGCGAGTGGCTGGCGCTGAACCCCGACATTCTGCACATCGCGATCCTGTACGGCACCAATGATTCGTGGGGNNTATTCCGTACGCGACAAAGGCACACGACATGCTGGCGCCCTTCAACGCGGCCATCGACGCGCTCAGCGCCAGCCGGGGCCTGCCGTGCGGTCCGGACCTGTACCAGTGGTTCAAGGACCATCCCGAAGAGCTGTCCGATGACGG
>PMNO01000621.1 GCA_003161835.1 Myxococcales bacterium
AAAGATGGGGCGCCAAGGCGCCTTGCTGGTGACGGACGGAGCCGAGCACTTGCAACCCGCGTTTCCCGTCGAGGCCGTGGACACGACCGCGGCGGGCGATGCGTTCAACGCGGGCCTGGCGTTTGCCTTGGCCCGCGGCGCGCGCGAGAGCGAGGCGCTCCGCTACGCCGCCGCGACCGCGGCCGTTTGCGTGACGCGCCCGGGGGCTCAGCCGAGCATGCCATCCCGGGGCGAGGTCGAGGCGTTGTTCAACAGCGGCTCTGCCTGAACGCCAGCGTGGAGGGGCCTGTGGAATTGGTGAATCCGCGACCGCTGGAACGATTCGCCAGCCGCCGCCGCCGCGACGATAGGCGCGATCGAGGTTGGGTGTGCCTGTTCCAGCGGGAGTAAACTGGCCAAAGGTGTTGCTTCTCCATTGTCGCGCGCCGCGGAAGGGACGGCCGCCCGGATCTTTGGTGCGGGGGCTGTTGATGGCGACGGCGCTGGGCGCAGCCGCGTTCGTGGGGTGCAACCGCGACGGCGCGCGGAGCACGGGCTCCCCCTCGCCATCTGCCCACGCCCGAGCCCAGGCCGGGTTGGCCGGAAAGCCGCTGCGCATCGCCCTGATTGCGAAGAGCTCCTCGAATCCATCGTTTCTGTCGGCCCGGACGGGGGCTGAAGACAAGGCGCGCGAACTATCGGTTCAGGTGGGAGCGCCCATCGAGATCGTTTGGCTGACCCCCTCTCAGGAGGACGGGCAGGTCCAGGCGCAACGGATCCTGCAGGCGGTGAACGAGCGGGTGGACGCGATCCTGATTTCCTGTTCGGACGACCAGAAGGTCTCGGACGCCATCGACGATGCGGTTGCCCGGGGCGTGGCCGTCATGACCTTCGACAGCGATGCCCCGCGGTCGCGACGGTTCGCGTATTGCGGAGTGGACGATTTCGAAATCGGACAAAGACTGATGGCGGAGCTCGCCACGGTCCTGGCGCCGCGATCCCGGGCGCCAAAGGGATCGGTGCAGGTGGCCGTCCTGGCCGGCAATCGTGTGGCCCCTAACCTGCGCCGTCGGGTCGAAGGGTTGATGACCGAGGCGGTGCGCCACCCGGAGCTGAAAATTGTCGGGACCTTCTTTCACGCGGAGACCCCCCAAGACGCGAGTACGGAGTTTCTTCGGGTCGCGACCGCGTATCCGGAGCTTGCCGGCTGGGCGATGGTGGGGGGATGGCCCCTGTACAACAAGACCTTGCTCGGCGAGCTAGGAGCCGACGGGGGAGGGGGTCGATTCAAGATTGTTTCGGTGAATGCCTTGCCCCCACAGCTGATCTACGTCGAGAAGGGATTTGTTCCCGTGCTCCTGGCGCAACCGACCTACCTGTGGGGTGCGGTCGGTGTCGAGGCGATCGTCAACAAAGTGCTACTGAGAAAAGCCGTTCCGGCGCGGATCCCGATGGAGTTGATTCGGGTGACCTCCGCGAATCTGGGCACCTGGGCAAGGCAGCTAAAAGCGTGGGGTTTTGGCGATGTTCCGGATGAGTACTTGCGCATGAAGTAGGGGCGCGAGATACCGCATATCGAAACCTGGGTTTCGCACCCATCGGGTGAATTTACTATAGATATCAGGCGCTGCGCCATTTGTTTCTACTATGTTTCGGCATGATGTCGTGCGTGCTAAATCGTCCACCTGGGAGGTCAAACTGCTTTACGACCTCGGCGGGGACGTTTAGGTTGTGCGCAGTTAACGACATCACAACACAGGGGGTCTTGAATGCGACTCGTCGCTTCCGCAGCAGCTCTAGGTTTACTTGTTTCACTTCCCGCTCTCGCTCAAACGCCCGCGGCCGCAGAGGCGCCTCCGGCGGCGGCTCCGCCTCCCGCGGCCGTAGTGGCAGAGACCACGACCACGACAACATCCACCACCTCGACCACCACGATGGCGGCCCCGGCCGCCGCACCCGCTCCGGCCGCGGCTCCACCGCCTCCCGCCTGGAACACGGTCATGAAGGAGGAGTTGCTGGTGGATTCGTACTACCTGTACAACTTCTCTGGCTCCAATTCACGCGTTCCGCCACTCCTTGGCCGCAGCTATGACTTGCAGTCAAACAGCTTCACGCTGAGCTACGCCAAGATAGCGCTGGAAATCGACTCGGATCCCGTGACGGTTCGCGCCGACCTGGGATACGGCCAGCTCGCCAGCCTGATCAGCGGTGGATCCCCGGGGTCGAGCGCGTTCGCGGCCCAGCAGGCTTACGCCAGCTTGAAGGTCCCCGGCACCCAATTGACCATTGACTTCGGGCGCTTCAACACCACGGCGGGCGCGGAGGTCATCGAAGCCAACCGTAACTGGATCTATTCGCGGTCTCTTTTGTTCGCCATCATCCCCGTGACCCACACCGGATTGCGGTTGGGCTACAAGATCAACGACATGGTCAGCGTTCAGGCGAGCCTCGTGAACGGAATCTTCAATGATTCCCCGGATATCAACAGCGACAAGACGGGCGGCATTTCGGTTTCGATCGCGCCGCTGCCCACCACCAGCATCATCGCAACCACCTATTTCGGCAAGGAAGGGGCCGAGGGTAGTGCTGTGAACCCCGTGCGATTTACCGGGGATCTCGTCGTAGCACACAACATCAGCGACCAGCTTGGGCTCAACCTCAATATCGACTACATCAAGCTCGGCGATGCCAACGCGTTCGGCGTTGCTGCGATGGGGCGGTTCGTGGTGAACGAGCACCTGAACTTGGCCGCACGCGTGGAATTCCTGAAGGACAAGGGAATCCTGCTCGCCGGCAGCACCGAGTCCGAGTCTATCTTCGAAGGCACGCTGACCGCGGCCGTACCCTTCGCGGGGCACTATGAGATGCGGGCCGAGCTTCGGGACGACGGGGCGTCGAACGCCATCTTCCCGGAGGGCGGCACGATGTTGATGCCGGAGCTGAAGAAGAACCAGTTCACGGGAACGGTTGCCTTCCTCGGCTACATTCAGTAGTAGCCCGCTCGACGGGATAAGAAGCCCTGAAGTGGGCAAAGCGGGGGACATCGGTCCCCCGCTTTTTTTTGTGCGCACGCTGACTGAAATTCGTTTCTTTCTGACGAGGTCTTACGAGGCTCTTGCAACGTAAACCTTCGCTTCCCGGGCGGCACAGCCCAGCACCCAAGCTTCCTCAGGCGTTTCTTCGCTTGAGATAGTCGCGAAACTTCGGCGCGGTGTAGTCGTACTCGCCCTTGCGTATGCGAAAGAGCACGCCTGCGTCCACAAGACGGCCCAGAAGGACATTGACGTTTCCGGGGGTCTTGGTGACGTGATTCTTCAGATCTTCGGCGCGCAGAGGCGGGTACGAGCATCCCGCCGTACCGAGGAGCACGTCCTGTTCGGCCGGCGTCAGCGTGTCAATCCGCGGCGCGTAGAAGTCCACATCGAGGCGGCGATGAATCTCGGGCCGGACCACCTTCAAAAGGCGGAGATCGAACCGGTTGGTCTCGGCGGCTTGGGCGGCGTCCCAGAGTTCGGCACCCCACAACTGGACGAAGTACGGATAGCCTTCGACCTCTTCGACGACCGCCGTGACCAGCTTCTCGTCGGCCGCTACGCCCGTGTCGCGCAGCGGCTCGACGAAGGCGGCGCGCGCAGCGGTCGCATCGAGCCGCCCGACTTCCTCCCCGCGGAACATGCGCTCTGTGTACGAGCGAGCCCGCAGCAGGTTGCCGATCAGGGTCGGCAGGCCACAGAGCACCAGGCCCATCGATAGAGGAGGTTCGGTGCGTTGCAATGCCGAAACGGTCGAGATGAGCAGCGACAGCGGGTGCTCGCCACGGCGGTCGCGCTCATCGCGAAGCCCCTGCGCCTCGTCGAGCAACAGCAGAAACCCCTCTCGCTCGTGTTTGCGGGCCGCCGCCAGGGCCTCGTAGAGGTTGGCCGAGAGACTTCGCGCGGTGTCCGACGAAGGGGTCGACGGGCCCAGCGCGTCCAGAGAAACCTTGACGTCGTTGTAGGTGACCCCGAGGCGAGCGGCCGCGCGACCGGCATGACCGAGGGCCGACTTGATACGAGCGACGCGGGAAAGGCCCGCGCGCGTTTCGGCAACCTGGGCGGCAAGCGTGTCCGCGAGCGCTCGTTCCGTGGCGTGCCTGGGCGCAAGCTCGATTGCGGCGACGGACCATCCGGCTGCCCTCGCCCGCTCCCCGAACTCCGCGAGCAGTACGGTCTTGCCGACGCCCCGGAGGCCGGTTACTCGCATGTTGGCGGGCTGGTCAGGCGCCGCCCGGAGAATGGCGTCGAACCGGCGGAGGGAGGCTTCTCGGCCGGCCAGAAACGCCGGTTTCATCCCGACCCCGGGCCGGTACGGGTTCTTTCCCGGGCGCTGACTCATAACAGTAAAACTGTAATTAGCCTAAATTATAAAGGCAAACATGTAATAAGAGAAGTTTCGGGACGAGATCGCTCCCGAACCGCGGCGACGTGCAGTGACGCGGGCCTTGTGACCCGGGAAATCGAGAGGGCAATGACAGTCGAGCCGCGGAAGCCGATCCGGCGGAACTGGCCGCCGTTTGTCTCAGCGGTAGTAGTCCGCCATCATCTTTATCCAGGCGGACACCCCAGCCGGACTGGGGTGGGGCGGATTCGAGCTGAATTCACCGCATGTCTTGGCCTCGAATTTAGGGGCCACCACCACCAACTCCGGGTTGGCCGCCGCCGCCATGGCCATGGCCTGGTCCTGTGCGGGGGCGATGGTCGACCGCTTGGCGGGGGCCTGCGCGCACGCATTGTTTCCCGGTGCGCGGATGAAAGACATCAGCTCGATCCGCTTGGCGCTCGGATATTTGGCCTCGAGGTTGCTGACCGTCGCGGTAATCGCGGGTGTCCATTCGGTCAAAGTGGTGTAGTCGAAATTCAAGGCCACGAAGATGACGCGATCGGGTTTGGTTGGATTTTGCGCGCAGGGGGACGAGATCGCCGTGGACCACACCGGGTCCTTCGCGTCCGCCCACAACTCGACGAATCCGCTGTGTACCCAGATGAGCTCCCACTTCGCATTGTCCACCATCGTCTCGAACCCGGCGCTGTACCATTCGTCGGTGGCCTGAATCCCAATCATGAGGGTGCAGGCATAGGCCGACGAGGCCCCGGCGGCTCCGTCGCTGCTGGCGCCCGGAGCGTCCGCGGCAGCACTGCCCGCATCGCTGGCGGTAGCAGCCGCGTCCGGTTGTCCTGTGACGTTTCCGTCTGCGATGCCCCGCACCTCGGTGGCAGCATCTGCAGGAGGAGCGGCTCCATCCGCAGCGGTGGCGTCCCCGGCCAACAGCCCGCCGTCGGACGTCGGCAAGTCCATCGCCCCGTCCGCCGTCGGTTGGACGCCACCAGCGCCACCCGAGCCACCCAAAATCAGCGGTGCGTCCGGGGCCGCGTCGTTGGGTTCAGTACTCGGAGGGGCCGCCATTTCGGCCGATCCGTCGACCGCGGGGCGGGCGTCGGTCGGCCCCGCGGGTTGGGCCGTGGAGGCACCGCACCCGGGCATGATCCCGCAGGCGACGAGGAGATCGAGACAGAACCAGATTGCCACTTTGGACCGCATGGTGGACCTCCCATTCGCCTTGCGGCGGGGGACAAAGTCTATGCGGGCCCGTTCACGGTTGCCAGCGGATCGCTCGGGGGATACCAGGTGCATTCCACCGATTGGCGCGCATTTGGCCGCTGTCCTGGCGGCCGTCAGTCCTTCTTGAGCTTGAACTCGACCCGGTTTCCCGGCTCCTGGGCGGGGCTGGCGCCCAGGGCCGTCAAGCGCGGCGACACCAGGAACAGACGCGCCGCACCCCCCGGAGAGATCTTCGCGAGCGCCTCGAGCACGGTGGTCGCGCGACGCTTGGCCAACCCCCGCAGGGCCTCGTCGTCGACGATCGTGTTGGCCAGCATCAGCTTCTCCATCTCCGCGCCGGGCAGATCCTTGGGACGGCCCAGAACGTTGCGAGGCTTTGGAAAGGTCTCGGCCTTGTAGGCCTGTTCAACCAAGGCCGGGCGTTCCGAGGGTGCAAAGGCCACCGTCTCGGGATCGGACACCGCGGCGCCGGCGGCGACCAGGCCCAGGAGCTTCTGCGCCCGCAGCTTCGCTTCGTAGAGGTTGCGTTTGAGACCTTCGCGATCGCGGTCCCGGTCGGCCCCGCCCTCAATCTCGAACGACAGCCCGGGCCGTTCTTTCAACGCCTTCCCCAGCGATTCGAGCTTTGAACGTGCCTTGCCGTCCAAGGTTGCCGAGCCCTGGGCGAAATCCACGCGCGAAAGCTGCTCGCCGCCGCCGAACAGAGACGCGATCATCGAGAATGGCGCGGTCGCGGCCTTCACGATCAGGTTCCCCAGAACCTTCAAGACGGCACGACCAATTTTGAAGTCGGGATTGTCGAGTGACCCGGCTATCGGCAGGTCGATATCGATCACGCCATGGCGATCCTTCAGCAAGGCGACGGCCAGGCGAACCGGCAAGGACGTCGCGTCGGGGCTGGGCACTTTGTCCCCGAAAGTGAACTGTTCGACGACCAGGCGATTCTTGGCGTCGAGCTTCCTGTCGACGATGTGATAGTCGAGCGCCAGCGCCAACTTGCCCTTTTCGATGGCGTAGCCCGCATACCGGGCGGCGTACGGGCTGGTGGGCGGAAGCTCGAAGTCCTTCAGATTCACCTTCACGTCGACGAAGAGATTCTTGGCCAGAGGATTGATCTTGCCGACGATCGACAGAGCGCCGGAGTGGTCGACGCTGCCTCGAATGTCGATGTCCGCCTGGGTTGAGCCGTCGGCGGACAGGCCGGAGACGCGTCCCGCCAGATCGGTCAACTCNNTGTCGCCGCGGCCGCAGGTCGGGGCACCGCTGGCCGTTGGGGCGCCCCCGGACGCGCGGCAGGCGTGGCAGGCGCGGACGCCCCCGCCACGGTCGGCGGTTTGGCCACCACGTCCTCGACATTGAAATGCGCGTCGGGAAAGATCACCAGACGCGAATAGAAATCAGTCAGCGCGATGTCGCGGATCGCCAGGGCCGGCCCCGCGGTGCCGAGCGCGATCTGGCCGAAGTGCAGCGACTTCCATCGCAGAAATTCTTCGTGCTTCCCGCCGTCCACGGAGGCGAGGTTGGTCACGTCGACGTCGCCGGTGAACGAAATGCGGGGTTCGGGCGGCGGGGCGGCCTTCGCGGGTCGGGGGCCGGTCGTCCCCTGGGGAAGGTCGATTCTCGCCTGGCCCTTGATCGACACCGCGCCATCGGTGATCACCAGGTTGACCTGGTCCGAGAAGTACGGTTGCAGGGGCAAGATCTCGAGCCCCCGAAGATCGATCCGGAGATCGGCCCTCGTCGGGGCCAGGCTGGCCGTTCCCGTGACCGTCAAGCGTCCACCCTTGTTGATTCCCAGCCGCACGTCGAGATTGCCCTTGGTTCCGGGCGCCGTACCGAACTTGGCGGCCTTGATCGCGATCGGGGCGACCGTCAGGACGGCCTTCGGTCTGACCATCCGATCCTCGAATCGGAGGCCCCAGCCGTCGACATCCAGCTGACCCAGGTTGACCGCCCACGATGGTTCCCCTGGCGNNTCCACCGCGCGCACAGCGAAATCATGCACGGCGAAGAAGTCGTCGCGGGCCCCGCGCCGACGCAGGGCCAGGTCCGTCAGCTCGACGAACGCGTCGCTGATCCAGATCGCGGGCTCGTGGCCGTGGCCCGTCTCCGTGAGCCGATAGCGCGCCCCCAGGCTGAGCCGGCCCTGGCGCCAATCAAAAGCGATTCGTTCGTGATAGTAGGGGGAAAAGCGCGCGGGCTCGACCCCTTCCAGAGTGATCTTTCCGGTCGCGACCAAGGGCGCCAGCCCCACGCGGCCTTCCTGCTTGAACGTTCCCCCGGGCACGGCCCGAAAGCTGGAGGCGACGGTAGCCTGGGTTCCGGGAGCATTGGACAGGCCCCGCACCGAGACCGTGATCTGGTCGACCTTGGCCGTGAAAGGAGGATGGACAGTTTCGTCCTTGGCGTGAATTGACGCGTTCTTGATCAAAAATTCGCCGATCTGGAAACGTGGTCCCTGTTGCGACGGGGGGGCTGGCGCGGCGGA
>PMNO01000426.1 GCA_003161835.1 Myxococcales bacterium
GTTCTCGGTGGACGAGCCCATCGCGAACTCGTCCATGTTCAGCTTGC
Organism: Myxococcales bacterium; assembly: GCA_003161835.1. Taxonomy (GTDB): domain Bacteria; phylum Myxococcota_A; class Polyangia; order Fen-1088; family Fen-1088; genus FEN-1088. The sequence goes on from PMNO01000426.1 coordinate 48, forward strand.
CGAGCATGACGGTTCCGGCTTCCGCAAGGCGTTGGGAGGCGGTCGACTCGTAGGGAGGGACGAATCCGCGCAGGATCTTCGACCCGCAGGTCGTTTCGATTCCGCGCGTGACAAAAATATCCTTGAGGGCGATGGGGACCCCCGCCAGCGGCCCCACCTCTTCGCCCGCCGCGATCCGCCGGTCGATGTCGTCGGCCCGGTGACGTGCCCCCGCGCCATCGACAAGCAAGTAGGTACCGAGGACGGGGTCGAGCCGCGCCACCCGATCGAGGTAGGCTTCGGTCAAATCGCGCGCCTTCAGTTGACCGGAGCGGACCGCCTGCGCTAGGTCGGCGATGCCGGCTCCGCGAACATCGCGGAGATCGCCTCGCACCTGCCCTCCTCCCAAGACCGGTGCAGGCACCTAGCCCTCCTCACCCGTCCCGACAGAGGGCACGATCCGCGGAACCTGGAAGAAATTCTGTTCGCGGCGCGGCGCATTGCGCAGGGCTTCGTCAATAGAGAGGGGTGCCTCCTCCACGTCGGGTCGGAGGGGACAATCGAAGGGCACCGCATGCGTCATGGGCTCGGTGGATGTCGTGTCCAACTCCCGCAACGCATCGATGTGGCCCAGGATCGCGTCAAGATCCTGTGTCATTCTGGCGACCTCAGCGTCCGTGAGAGCCAACCGCGCCAGACCGGCGATCTCTCGGACTTCTTCAGGACGAATGCGCGACATCGAGCGCCATAACTACCAGAATATGGCCGCGCGTGCAGAGGAGCTGTATGATGAGGGGTCTTTGGACGTCGTCGAAATGATCCACACCCAAGCTCACCCGAACCCCCGCGTCGGGGCGCGGACTCCCGCGCCTGCCCGGGCCCTGCTGCGCTTCGCGTACCATGGGCTTGCCCTCGGTATCCTGCTGGCCGCGGCAGCCTGCGATAGCGCGGCGACGGCGGTCGACGCGTCGGCCCCCGTCACCTCCCGCACCGCGGCGGTGTCACTGCGAATCGATGTGACCCCGAACAAGCCGGCGTCCTTGAGTGTCCTTGCGTTCCGCGCCGCGTTCTCGGGAGTGGCCGCCGCCGACATCCTGGGCATGGTCGATCCGCTGGCCGCGGACGCGCCTCGCCACGATTGCCAGCTGCGCGATGTGGATCAGGCGGCGGCTGCCTTGGTCGCGCGCGGCGAGGCCATCGAGCTCGAGGAGCTGGCGGGGGTGGGCGTCTTGGTGGGCACCGACAACACCGCCGAGATTCGACCCTCCCCTCGCCTCTTCCCCGACCTGGCCGCCACCATCGGGGGCGTGGTAGGCGAAGCGGGGCCGGTGGGATTGTTGACCATCCCGGACGAGGTGCGTGTGCGGGGGACAATGGCCTCGGATGAAACCGCGGACGTGGCCGCGCTCAGCGTTCCGAACACGGGATGGATCAGGCTGGTCAATGGGACGGTCCCTCGGGACGGGATTTTGATCCCCACCGTCGCGGACTTGAATCTGAATCTGACGCCGAGCGATGTGACTGAAACGTCAGTCGAGCTGCGACCCTTTGGAGCAACCGTGGCCCTGAGCTGTGCCGTTCCGCCCACCAGTGTTCCGAGCGGTGGTCAGATTGCGATGAAGGTGTCCCGTCAAGATCTCGACGCTCTGGTGGCCGCGTCGGGGTCGGCGCCGGGAGCGTCGATAGCTGCGGCGTTGGATCTGGTCCGCCGTTCGGGCAAGCAACTGCCTTTGTCTGCGACCCGTGTCTCCTTGGAGGTGCGAACGTCGACTTTCGTGGAGCTCCGTCCGTGAGCGGCGCGCATGTCCGCGGCGACATGCGCAGGCATCCTCGTCGGTCGATCGAACTGCCCGTCTTGGTGAGTGATGCGACCAACCGAGTCAAGGCCGGGATTCGGTTTGCCACCACGGAACTGTCGTTGGGCGGCGCATTCGTGCGCTCCGATCTGCTTTTCGAGGTGGGGGAAATCTTGAATCTGCAGATCGAAATTCCCCCCCAGCGACGCATCTCCGCGGTCGGGCGGGTCGTTCGTGTTTCACGAGGCTCGGTCCGAGATGACCATGAGGCCGCCGAGGGGCAGGCCGGCATGGGCATCGAATTCGTCGATCTGTCCTCCGCCGACCGGGTGGCTCTGGAAACCGCGATTCGGGAACCCACGCCCAACCGGTAGCCCGGTCCTTCAACCCGCTCAAGCTAGCGAAAAGCCCGAGGTTCGTTTCACATGGCCGAGACCCTGGATGAGCTCACCTACAATTACGAAGAGGAAGGCACTTTGGTCCGCAAGGAACTGGACCGGGTGGTGCTGACCAAGGGCGGCTGGGCGACGATGATGTTCCTGTTCCAGGAGTTAGACCGAAAGTCGGGAAAGTTTCGCGCGCCAAAGATGGCCATTGTTCGTTTCAAGAAGAGCAAGGGCAGCTACCGCAAGCAGTCTTCCTTCAATATCTCCAGCGAGAAGCAGGCGCGCCAGATCGTGGCTGTGTTCGACGATTGGTACCCCAAGATCGCCGAGGCGACCGCCGCCGCCGGCGCCCAGGACGAAGCAGAGATCGAGCCCGGCGCCGACCCCGAACCGTCCGATGGCGACGGCGATACCTGAAGGGCGCGGAGCCCGTGATAGCCACGTTCGTCAATCCGCGCTCGCGCGCCAATCGCAGGAATCCGCGTCTGGCGGCGCGCCTGGCGCGCGCCCTGGGAGATGCGGGCCGCGTCATCGCACCGTCGTCGCTGTCGGTATTGGACGAGGAGGCGCGGGGGCTGGCCGCTCACCCGCCCACCATCATCGCGGTGCACGGGGGCGACGGCACTTTGCACAAGACCCTGTCCGCTTTGCTGCGGGCGTTCGGCGACCAGCCGTTGCCCCCGATTGCGATTCTGGGCGGAGGCACCATGAACGTGGTGGCGAGTTCGCTGGGGATCCGGGCGCGGGCCCTTCCCTTTCTCGCGCGCCTGGCCGCGCTCGACCGGGCCGGACAAGCACCGGCCGTCATCTACCGACGCTGCATGCGGGTGGGTGAGCAGGTGGGATTCGTCTTCGGCAACGGCCTGCTGGCGAATTTCCTGGTGGAGTACTACGCCGGCCGCCAGTACGGTCCCGCGCGGGCGGTCTGGTTGTTGGTCCGGCTGTTGTTTTCGGCCCTGGTGGGGGGCCCCTTTGTCCGCCGCGTCTTCAAGCGCTTCTGGGGAATGGTCGTCGTTGACGGAGAGACCTTGAAATTCCCAAATTTGATGGCTGTGGGGGCGGGCACGGTCCGCGAGGTGGGCATGGGATTCAAGCTCTTGCACAAGGCGGACGATGATCTGGATCGCTTTGCCGTACTCGCCATCCACGCCGGTGCGCGAGCGCTGGTTTCCGACCTTCTGGCCGTGCAGAGGGGCCGTGGTATTGCGCCCGACCACGCGTACAGCACAGTTGCCTCCGACGTGCAGATAAGGCCCCTTGAACCCGACATGCCCTACACCATCGACGGTGACATCTATCGCGCCGGGAGTTCCCTGCACATCGAATTGGGGCCGCGGCTGGCCATCGTCGACCCCCATCACTGACCGGCCACCCGGCCAACCGGGGGGCCGCATTTCGTTGCGGCGCTCGGTCGGCGAGGCTACGATGGATAATTACTCATGAGTACGTCATTCCCCCTCGACGGAATGCGTGTCCGCTTTGCCGGCGACACGAACGTCGGAATGAAGCGCGCGCACAACGAGGATTCGTTGTACCTGCCTGAATCCGAGCGGCTGGCGATCGTGGCCGACGGCATGGGTGGACACGCGTCCGGCGAAGTCGCGAGCAAGTTGGCGGTCGAAACGATCGCGGGCTT
>PMNO01000570.1:0-1895 GCA_003161835.1 Myxococcales bacterium
GCAGACGCTAAACAGATACCGCTTCTGTGAAGCGCCCATGGGCTGACTTTGACTAACTAACCAGCGCGGTCGGCGGTTGCGATCCTGCTTTGCGGAAAGGGTTTCGCAACCTGTGACACGATGCGACCGGATTCCAGACCAGGCCGCCTCTCAGGCGCTTCACAGAAGCGCCCCTACAAATCCGTAAACGGATCGCGCTTCACGATCGTGCCGCCGGCGCCTTGCTGCTCGATCAGTTTCGCAATGAGACCGGTCCAGCCCGTCTGGTGATTTGCTCCCAGGCCGGCGCCGGTGTCGCCATGGAAGTACTCGTGAAACAACACCAGCTCACGCCAGTGCGGATCCAGCGCGAATCGCGGATCGCCGCCGTGGCAGGGGCGGTGCCCGTTCGCATCGGCCAGGAAGATGCGGCCCAACCGTCCCGAGATTTCGCGCGCCACTTCCTTCAGGTTCAAGAACCGCCCCGAGCCCACCGGGCACTCCACCCGCAGCTCGTCGCCGTAGTAGTGGTGATACCGCTCCAGCGCCTCGACCAGCAGGTAGTTGACCGGCATCCAGATGGGGCCCCGCCAGTTCGAATTGCCCCCGAACAAGCCGGTGGTGGATTCGCCCGGCACATAGTCGACCCGAAATTCCTCGTCGCCGTGAAAGAAGCGATAGGGGCTTCGTTCATGCACCTTGGACACCGACCGAATCCCGTACGGCGACAGGAACTCCGCTTCGTCGAGCATGTAGTGCAAGACCTTGACCAGCCGTTCCTTCGAAGGGATAGCCAGCAGCACGTGCCCCTGGCCGCGGGCACCGGCGCCCGTGCCCAGGCTCACGCGGCCCGCCAGATCGCGCCGGTTCTCCAGGAACCACTGCATCCGCCGCTTGAACGCGGGCAAGTGTTCGATGGCGTCGTCCTCCAGCACCTCGACCGCGATGAGCGGCAACAACCCGACCAGCGATCGTACCCGCAGCGGCACCTCGTGGTGATTCGCGTGTAGCTTGTCGTAGTAAAAACCGTCCCAGTCGTCCCACAATCCCGTCCCGCCCAGGGAATTCATGGCGTCGGTGATGTGGACGAAGTGCTCGAAGAACTTCGACGCCATGTCTTCGTACGACGGCTCGGTCTTCGCCAGCTCCAGCGCCATGGACAACATCGTCGCGCAGAAGAAGGCCATCCATGCCGTGCCGTCCGCCTGCTCCAGGTGGCCACCGGTCGGCAACGGCCGCGAGCGGTCGAACACGCCGATGTTGTCCAGGCCCAGGAAGCCACCCGAGAACAGATTGCGCCCTTGCGCGTCCTTGCGGTTCACCCACCACGTGAAATTCAACAGCAGCTTCTTGAACATGCGCGCCAGAAAATTCCGGTCGCGCTTGCCGTGTCTGTCGGTCGCGATCTTGTAGACGCGCCAGGCGGCCCACGCGTGGACGGGCGGGTTCACGTCCCCGAAAGCGAACTCGTACGCGGGCAACTGTCCGTTGGGATGCATGTACCATTCACGCGTCATCAGCAGAAGCTGCTCCTGGGCAAAGTGCGGATCGATGCGCGCGAACGGGATCATGTGGAACGCCAGATCCCACGCCGCAAACCACGGATATTCCCACTTGTCGGGCATGGACAGGACGTCCCGGTTGTACAGGTGGCCCCACTCGGCATTGCGTCCACCCCGCCGGCCCGCGGGCGGCGTCGGGGACGCGGGATCGCCCTGCAGCCAGGCGCGCACGTCGTAATGATAGAACTGCTTGGACCACAGCAAACCGGCGTAGGCCTGTTGCACAGCCAGGCGTTCGTCGGGCGACAGGAGTCCCGTCTTGGCCTTGTAGAAGGCATCGCCCTCCGCGCGCCGAAGCGCGAACACCTCTTCGAAGTCGGCGAAGGGGGAGAGCCCGGGCAGCCCGGGCAGCCC
>PMNO01000570.1:1980-6632 GCA_003161835.1 Myxococcales bacterium
GGCTGACGTCGATCTCTGTGTCGCCACGGGCCTCCAGCAACGGACGTGTGGAATAGCCCTCGCCGTGGCGCCCCCACGACCACGTGTTGCGAAACCACAGCGATGGCAGCAGCGTCAGCGGCGCGGCGTCGGGTCCGCGATTCGCGATGGTGATCGCGATCAGCACGTCGTCGGGCGCCGCCTTCGCATACTCGGCGAACACGTCGAAGTAGCGGTTGTCGTCGAACACGCCGGTGTCCGCGAGCTCGAACTCGGGATCCTGCTTGCNNCTTCATGTACGAGTGGGTCGGCGTCGAATCGAGATAGAAGTACTGTTCCTTGACGTCCTCCCCGTGGTTTCCTTCCGGCCCGGTCAGCCCGAACAGCCTTTCCTTGAGGATGGGATCGGCGCCGTTCCACAGCGCGAGGCCGAAGCACAAGCGGCCCTGGCGATCGCAGATCCCGAGGAGGCCGTCTTCACCCCAGCGGTACGCGCGGCTGCGCGCGTGATCGTGCGGGAAATAGTCCCAGCATGTGCCGTCCGCCGAGTAGTCCTCACGCACGGTCCCCCACTGGCGCTCGGCCAGATACGGTCCAAAGCGTTTCCAATTGAGCTCGCGCCGCTGGTCGGCCTCCAACCTTTCGATCTCGGCGCCCAGGACCGTTCGTTTTGCGTTTTTCATGTGGGTCCTACGCCACTCGATGACACGGTTGCGATGGCAGCGTCGAAAGAGAAGCTGGTGCAGATACGGCTCCCGCCGCAGGTTCAAGAAAGGCGGCGTGAAGCACGCCTGAGCGTAACCTTAGCGCGTATGGACGTCGCGCGCGGGGCGGGGACCGGGCGCGTGGCGCCGGCGCGGCTACACTCGGCGGCTATTTGATCCAATCGAAGGTCGCATGCTACTTGTCGCGTCCGACGTCTCGGAAGGCCCACCGTGTTGAGACCCATGAGCCAGGAACCCACCCGCACGGCTACGCCCTCCCCGTCGGTCGCCGCGCCGCCGCCGCCCAGCCCCCTCGGCACGATGGAACCCTGGAACCTGGTGGCGACAGGCTACGCGGCGGAAGCGTTGCCTTACTTTCAGGTCTTCGCGAAGGCCGCGCTCGACTGCCTGAATCCCGGCACCGATGCGCGCATCGTGGATGTCGCCGCCGGGCCCGGCACCTTGAGCCTGCTGGCCGCCGCGGCGGGCATGCGGGTGTCGGCGATCGATTTTTCCGAATCAATGGTGGCCGCGTTTCGGGAGCGCGCCCAGCGGGCGAATCTCATGGATCGGATCGATCTGCGTCAGGGCGACGCTCAGCAGTTGCCGTTCGAGACCGGGGCCTATGACGCCGCGTTTTCGATGTTCGGTCTGATGTTTTTCCCCGATCGGGCCGCGGGCCTGCGCGAGCTGCGGCGGGTATTGCGTCCCGGCAAGCGGGCCCTGATCTCAAGCTGGGTGCCTTTCGATGGACCTTTTGGGGAACTCCTGCGCGCCGCCCAGGAGGTCATCCCAGGCTTGACACTCGGGGGCGGCGGCAAGCCTCCGATGACCGACCCCGAGGACATCGTCCGAGAAATGACCGCCGCCGGGTTCTCATCGGTGGCGGTGAAGACCGTCGCGCATGAGCTGACGGCGCCGTCCTTCGATGCCTTCTGGGAGCTCATGCAACGCACGAACGCGCCGCTCGTGTTGATACGCCATCGGATGGGCGAACAACGGTGGAGCGAAGTGGCGCCCGGGCTGCGGGAACGCGTGCGCGGCCGGCTGCCGAGCGGTCCCCTGCTCATAGGCCGAGGTGCGTATTTTGGAATGGCTACCGCGTAGGAGGCCGCCCATCTGGCCAACAGATTGCGGCCGGGGCTGATGCGGCCACCCGCATGGAGGGTATCCCGGCCAACCGAATCCTGTGGGAAGCGAGCGGATTGCCTTCCCGTCCGGTAGCGCCGCGTTTACAATGCTCCGCGTGACGTCATTCACGCGGGAGCGCTTCAGGGGTGGTTTGGCCGTCGTATTGGCTTTGTTGGTTTCCGGCCTGGGCGTGCGATCGGCCAGCGCCGGGGACACGGCTCCCGCGCCATCGGCCGGCGATTCCGCCAAATCTCCTCCAGCGTCCACCGACACTGCCCCAGGCGACGATACGCCCACCGAAACTCCAGCACCGGCCGCGCCGCGACTGCAGATACAGGACGAGGGTCCCATGCCCACCGAGCAGGCCTTCGCGCCGCGCGCCCGCACACGTACCGCGCCGGACGACCTTGACGAGCGTCCTTTCTGGAAGAGCTGGATCTTCTGGACTGTCACGGGCGCCCTGGTCGTGGGAACCGTGAGCCTGATCGCGTACACGTCGTCGAAGACGAGCTCTACGCTGGCGCCTTGCCCCCCCGACGTGCTGGTCTCGCTCGGCTGCTACGGGGCCGGACGATGAGCTCCGAGAGCCGCTGCCGACCGCGAAGTGCGCCCAGCGCCGGAAGGCTGGGATTCATGGGCCTGGCCTTGCTGGTGACGGGACTGAGCTGTTCGAACAGCAGCGACTACACTTACGTGGATGTGGCGGTCACGATTGACCCNNGCGACAGTCTCGGCGACCCGTCTGTACCTGGTGACGAGCTGCGAGCTCGAGGTGCTCGGGCCGGATTCCGCCCAGCCGCTGCACCTGCCTTGCCGCGAAAACAAGGTCCCCAATGAAGTCGGAACCTTCGAATGGACCAGCCGCGCCAAATCAGGAACCCTGCAGTTCGTGGTGCGCATCTTCGATGCGAACCGCGTCCTGATCGGAGTGGGAACCAGCGACCCGCCGCTTGCCGTCTCGCCCGGAACCCACCAAACGGCGACGGTCTTGGTCCTGGGCGTTCCACCTCCCGAGGGGACAAGTTCCGCGGGCACCGATGCGGGTACCGACGCGGAGAGCGACGCTTCGGTCGACTGAGAAGCCCGACCTCTGAACCCTGCGTCGGAAAATCCCCGCTATCTCGCGCCGGGCAGACTCGCCAGCGCGCCTTCCAGCTCACCGCGGGCGTGGCTATCACCCACGCGCGCACAAACCCCGATCCCGGATTCATAGATCCCGCGCGCCTCGGCGATCTGGCCCAGGGCCACCAACACGTTCCCTGCGTGCAGGTAAGTCGCGGTGTAGTCGGGGCTGGACGCCATCAAATCGGCGAACACTTTCCGGGCGTCCTGGAGGCGGTCCGTGTTCTTGTACTCCATCGCCAATGCGTACCGGGGAAAAGGATCGCTCGGCCGCTGCTGAATGAAGCCCAGCAACATTTCGGTACGAGAGGGCGCCACCACCACCTCAGACGGTCTTGAGACGCGTGGCCCGTTGCGGTCCGGGAATCTCCTCGGCGGGCCCGGCAACGATGTGGTTTTCCGCATCGACCCGGACCACCACCGGCTTCCAGCTTCTCGCCTCGGCTTCGTCGAATTCGGCGAAGGTCGCGATAATCACCTTGTCGCCCCGGTGAGCATGTCGAGCCGCCGCGCCATTGACGCAGATGACCCCCGACCCGGCCACCCCGGCCAGCGCGTACGTCGAAAGGCGGCTGCCGTTGGTCACGTTCCAGATATCCACCCGTTCGTAGGGCAGGATGTCGGCCGCCAGCATGAGGCGTTCATCTATCGTGACCGAACCCTCGTAGTCGAGGTCCGCGTCGGTCACCGTTGCGCGGTGAATCTTCGACTTGAAAAGTGATCGTCGCATTTTCCACCTCCGTCCCAGCCGGAACGATCCGGTCCAAGCGTTGGCTTCGCAAACGTTTGCTTCTAGCCGTGTGAGTATAATTCCCGCCATTGACAAGTCAAAGGCGCAAACCGCCTGCGCGCGCCCCCACTCCAAGGCATCGCTGATCATGTTGACGAGTGGTTGGGTTTCCCGCACGCTCAACCAGCCTTGAAGAAGCGCAGTTTCCTCCACATCCTCGGCGTCGATCTTGGCGGCGGCAAGGGCAAGACGACCGCTGTCGCCACCTTGCGCGTCGATCCGCGCGAGGGACGCGCGACCGTCACCGACATCGCGCCCCGTNNATCGATGCGCCCCTGACGTTGCCACCGTGTCTGCGTTGCCAGGTCCCCGTGTGTCCCGGGCAGGAAGGCTGCGTGGACGCCGCCGTGATCGAAATGCGCCGCCTGGCCAGCGCCGCCGAGAGCGCCGGCGAACGTCATCTGCGCCGCGGTAAGCCGTCGGTCACGCCCTACACCCAGCGGGTCACCGAGGTTCATCTGCTCTGCGAGCGGGGGCTCGCGCCCCGCGAGGCCCTGGGACAGGGAACCGGCCCCCTGGCGGCCCGAGCGGCCCACCTCACGCGCGCGCTGGCCGACCGATTTCGCCTGAACGAAAATCTGATTGAGGTCTCCCCGAAGGCGACCTTGACCGCGCTGGGCTTTGTCCGCCCCTATAAGAAACGCCTGGGCGAACGCCAGACCCGCGCCGCGATCCTCGACGCCCTGGGCCCGGATCTCGCGTTCGGTCCGGGTGTATGGCGCGAGGTCTGCGTGCAAAACGACCACCTGTTCGAAGCCGTGGTGTGCGCGTACACAGGTTACCTGTGGGCCCGCGACGGATGGGTGGAACGCGACTCGACCAGTCAGGCGCCACACCGTGACGGATGGATCTGGGTCCCGCCCGTCGAATCGGAGCTCGCGGACACGAGTCAGCGGGCGGTCGCGAAAAGCTGACGCCGGCGGCCC
>PMNO01000023.1 GCA_003161835.1 Myxococcales bacterium
GAGGGCCAGTTCGGGGAGGGTCAGCCAGCGAGGCTTGAGGCCGGGCGAGCGCTCGTTCGGCACCCGGCTGCCGTCGCGATCCTGCAGCTCGCCGAGCTTCGGCGACACGCTGCCGTCCCTGGGGAGTCAGGCGCAATACACCGTAACCCGTCCACGAGCGACGTAGCCGGAGGGGCTTGCGGGCGCTACGGGGGCGTGGCAGGGGCGGCGGCTTGCAGGCCGAGGAGCGGGCTACGGAGGGCGCCGTCGGTCAGAAGGAGATCTGGGTGGGCGAGCGCGAGGCGGTCGGGCAAGAGATCGCGCAGCTTGGCCTGCGGCCACCGGTTGATGATGAGCTTGGTCGCCAGATGAAGGTACGCGCGAGGGTTCACGCCGTAAGACACGCAGGTGGCAACGATGGTCAAGATGGCCGCCGTTCGCTCTCCACCGAGGTCCTCCCAGGTGAACAGCCAGTTGCGCCTCCCGAGAACCAGCTTTCTGAGCTCCCGTTCAACGCGATTGTTGGTCAGCTCAATCTGGCCGTCGGTCAGGAAGAGCACGAGCCGCTTCCACTGACGGTCCAAATAGCCGAGGGCTTCACCGAGCGGTGTTCGTGGAGGAGCTGTGGCACGCTGCTGATCGATCCAGACCCGCAGCTTTTCGACCAGCGGTGCGCTGTGCTCCTTTCGCCGAACGAGCCGCTGCTCGGCTGTTTCGCCCGCGATTGCGCTCTGGCGCTCCACCAAGAAGAGCCCGGCGATCTGCTGGAGGCCCGCCAAGGCGATCTTGTCACCACCTCGAGCCGCCTCGACGAGACGCCGCCGGCCGTGGCTCCAGCACCCGGGGCGTTGGCCGCCCGCTCGCTCGAGGAAGGTGGTGATGTTTGTTCCGTCGCATTGGACCCGCCGCTTGTGGTCGTCGCCAAGGAAGCGACGCACGCTGTCAGAGTCCCCTTGTGCCGAGTAGATGAAGCTCACCCAGTACGCGTTCGTCCAGCACCACATCGTGCCCTGTCGAATCCCGTTGGGCGCGTCCTGATCGAGCACGGGGATCCCGGTCGCATCCGTCGCCAGCAATCCAGGCCCGCTCGTCATCGACTGGATCGCGCGCGCGACGGGCGATAGTACGTCGATCGCCGCCGCCACCCCGCGGCCCAACGTCTGCGGCGCGACATCCAGGCCGGTGCGCGACCACCGGAGGCACTGCCGCTCGATGGGCTGATGCTCGAGGTACTTGTCGGCCAACGATTCCACGATCAGGGTCGTCCCGAGCTTGCCGCGCTCGATCAACTGCGGCGGCTTCGGCGCCGAGACGATCGTGTCGTCGTTTGGACACGCGACGCGCTCGTCGAGTCGACGCCGCACGATCAGCTCCGCCGGTCGCACGTCCAAGATCTCGCACACGGAGTGGCTCACGGTCTTCATGGTCTCGCCGCACAGCGGACATTGGCGCAGCTCCGCGGGGACGTCATTGACCTCTGTGACACGCTCCAGGTGCGCAGGCAGCGCTGAGCGCCCGGGATGCGAGGGCCGCTTCTTCTTGTCGTTCTGCGATGGCCCGCTCGGGGACGCATCCCCAGAGATCGACGGAGTCAACGGCTCGGCGTCAGGCTCGTCCTCGTAGACGACTGGCACGATCACTTCCCCGAACTTGAGCGCGAGCTGGCTTTCGACGCGTCGGAGCGTCTCGGACCGTGGACGGCTCCGGCGCATGTCCGCCAGGCGCTTCATCAAGTCGGTGTTGACATCGCGCATACGCGTGACGAACGCGATGACGGCCAGGATGAGCTCGCCGAACCTCAGCGACTTGATCATCTGCTGCAGCCACTTCCGGACCTCCTCGATGTCCGGAGCCTGGGCCGAGGTGATGGTCTCTGGCTCGCTCATCCGCGAGCCCTACATGCTCAAATCCAACGATCGCCGTCAACAAAAATCTGCCCGCCAGGACTTCTTTTCAGGCTGCACGACCGGGCTGCCATCGAGGCCGTCGTCGCGCATCGGTGAGATCGATTCCCTCGAGGATCAGTGCGAGCTCCGCGGCTTCGATCGCATGCGGCACGAGCTTGCCGTCGGCCGAAAATGTCAGACGAAAGCGCCCACGCTCGAGGCGCTTCGTCCACATCGCAAATCCGTTGCGATCCCAGTACACGATGCGCACGCGGTCGCGCCGCTTCGAGAAGAAGACGAACAGGTGTCCGGTCAGCGGATCATGTCGGAATACGTCGCGCACGATCACCATCAGGCTGTCCGCTCCCTTACGCCCGTCAACGGGCTCGGTGGCTACGAACAGCCGAACACTCGGCGGGAGGCTCAACACGCTGCTGGCCCATCCGCGGACAAGACCGCCATCACCCGTCGCAAGGTCTCCTCCGAGAACCCGTCGGGCACCCGAACGACATGACCCGTACGAAGGACAACCTCGATCGGCGTCGCTACCCCCGATCTTTTGACCTCCACGAACGCGGGCGTCCTCTTCTCGCCGAGAACGCTGCGCCAGCGGTAGATCCGTTGCGCCTCCAATCCCTCAGCTTCTGCGAACTCGCGTACCGAAAGCCCCGACGCGGCCATCCGGGTGACTACAGCTTGGGCATCGGCAACGGTCCAGCGCTTCTTCGTCTTCGGGGACACCAACTGCGAACGGTGGGGGGCAAAGCGCGGCATGGGGCACCTCTGGCCCTCCTT
>PMNO01000543.1 GCA_003161835.1 Myxococcales bacterium
GCCCGTTATGTAGACGGTGCCGCACGGTGTGTCTTTTCCGCAGGGGCTGTCGAGAATCGCCCAGCACGTGATGGCGAATGAACGGGGGAACGACGCGAAGTTTCAGCCGCTCTCGACGAACGTGGGGCCGGCAAATTGGCCCCGTGGCTGCATATGCCCCTCGATCAACCACATCTGGCCGAGCGTCGTCAGAACGCGTAACCGAGCCCAATCCCCCCGTAGGGAATTTTGAGGCCTCTCGAATCGGGCCCGCAGTCAAAAACGTCCGGCGGACACTTGAGTCCTCCTGGGGTCAACAAGGAACCGTAACCAAAGAAGTAACGAAGGGCGAATCCGCCGGCCGACCAATACTCGCCACCGACCTCGAGATTTCCCCACAACACGTATCCAGGCGATAAATCGTCGATTGGCGGCATTCGAAATCCCAACCACAGGTGGACAGATCCGCGTAGTTCCCGCCCGATATTCCCACGCCCAGCGTGAGGGCTTTCGTGTCGCTGCCGAAGCGCAAGCGAGGCATCACCGCCCACTGGATAGGGTTACCAATGCCGAGTTTCTCCGCCGCGGGATCTATGGCGTTTCTGCCGATCCCGAGCCCCGCCGTTATCTCGAAGATCGAGTGGACCACGGCAAGGCGTTCGACGCGGTCAGCGTCGCCGCTTCCAGCATCTCGAAGAGGTGGAGTATCGCCAGCACCTTGCGGCCCGGAGACGAAGCGATGGAGCCGAGGCCGTTTTTTGCCTTGCCTTAACGGCAGTTTAACGGCACTTTATCGGCAGCGTTCAATGCCCTGAAGCTGCCGTATGACCCAACGCCTCCCGGCATTCATTCCGAAGTTCACCATCACCTCCAGGGTGGCCCGCGCCCTGATGCGGATCGAGGCGGCGAGGGAGGCCGTCGGGCTCTTGCCGATCACGCCTTCCGTGCTCGCGACGCTGAGAGAGACGGCGCGCCTGTTCTCCACGCACTACTCAACGATGATCGAAGGTAACCTCCTGACCCAGGGTCAGGTCTCCAAGGTCATCGAGAAGCAGGAGCACTTCCCCGGCCGGGAACGCGACGAGAAGGAAGTGCTTGGCTACTACGCCGCCCTGGGCAAGGCGGAGCAGTTCGCCGCCGCGCGCGGGCCCGTGACGGAGTCACACATCCAAACGCTCCACGCGCTGGTGATGGCGGGCGGACGCAAGCGCGTGAAACCGTCGCCCTACCGCGACGGGCAGAACGTCATCCGCGACAGCCGCAGCGGCGGCATCGTCTATATGCCGCCGGAAGCCAAGGACGTGCCGCAACTGATGCGGGCGCTGACGGCTTGGATCAAGGCTACTGAACCGGAAGGGCTCCCCTGTCCCATCCGCGCGGGCATCGCCCACTACCAGTTCGCCACCATCCACCCCTACTATGACGGCAACGGGCGCACGGCACGTCTGCTGACGACGCTGATCCTGCACCGGGGCGGGTACGATCTGAAAGGGCTGTACTCCCTCGAGGAGTACTACGCCCGCGATCTGCGCGCCTACTACAAGGCCCTGACCCTCGGCCCTTCGCACAACTACTATGAAGGGCGCGCCGGCGCGGACATCGTGCCGTGGGTCGAGTATTTCTGCGACGGCGTGGCCCACAGTTTCGAGAGCGTGCGGCACCGGGCGCAGGAAGCGGCACGCGGTGGCGCACAGGATCAGGCGCTCCTGCTCCGCAAGCTGGAGGCCCGCCAGCGCAAGGCGCTGGAACTGTTCCGCGCGCACGAGACCATCACCAGCAGGGACGTGCAGACGCTGTTCGGCGTCTCTCAGCGAACCGCGCGCGTGATACTTGCCGCGTGGGTGGAAAGCGGCTTCCTGATCGTTGCCGACCCGTCCAAGAAGAGTCGAAAGTATGAATTGGCGATCGACTTCAGGTTTCCGTGAGATCTTGTCGGCTCATGAGCACCCTGGTCTTCACTCTCAGGGCTCCGCGCAGAAACTGGCATGATTCGCAGCACCGTGTCCGCGAACGTACGGTCAGCGCCTCACATTGATCGGCGCGCCCTCATAATTTATGGAGACATTGGCCGCGGCGTCGAGATCACCAGCATTCTTCGTCTCGGTCGAGATCCAGCGCACGTTGAACCGACGCTTCACGACCAGGCCCTTGAAGGCACCGACTCGCGCCCCAAGCATCAAGGTATGCGTCCGTTCGTTGTAGCGGAGCGGAATTCGCGCGTATTCGCCGCGCTCGTAGCCGTTGCTCACTCCGTCGTCCTCGTAGAGATCGAAGCTGCCGTTGCGCCCCGTGTACACCAGCAAGGTGATCGGCGCATCGGGCTTTTCGGCGGTGTACTGAATCTCCGGCCCAACGGGCACGATGGAGCCCGCCTTGACGAACAAGGGCATGCGCGCCAACGGCGCAGCCGCGTTGATCTCGCGGCCGCCCTCATAGCGCGCGCCGGTGTAGAAATCGTACCAGCTCGCGCCCGCCGGCAGATACACCTTGCGCGTGCGCGCCTTGTACTCAACCACGGGGTTCACGAGAAAGGCCGGACCCAGTAGATACTGCGTGTTGATGTTTCGCACGCGCGGATCTCCGGGAAAATCCATCACCAACCCACGCATCATCGTGGAATCGCGGTGCCAGGTATCCGCGGCCAACGTATAGATATAGGGCATCAGCCGATAGCGCAGGCGGTTGTATGCGACCAGGCTGCCATACACCTCGGAGCCCTCGGGCGCGAGATTGTAGATTTCGCGAAATGGAAACTCCCCGTGCGAGCGGAAGACGGGTGCGAATGCGCCAAACTGGAACCAACGCAGATTCGACTCGCGCCACTCCGCGAGATCCTCCTCGTTGGGCTTCGGCTGCTCGAAACGCCGCTCGACCGCGAAGCCGCCGATATCGAAGGTCCAATTCGGAATGCCGCTCATGGAGAAATTGACGCCAGCCGATACCTGATCCCGCAGATCGTCCCAGCGCGAGGTCAGATCGCCGCTCCACACCGTCGTCCCGTAGCGCTGCTGTCCCGTGTAGGCGGAGCGTGTCAGGATCATCACGCGCTTATCCGGTTTCGCGACGCGCTGGTTGGTGTAGACGCCACCGCTGTGAACAAGAGGATAGGAATTGAAGAACTCCGCCGCCGGGCCCATCGCGGTCGGACCCTGCCGCTTGAGGCGCGCGGCGACGTCCAGGTTCGAATGAATATCGGGTTCGACGCAGTCCAGCCACCACGCGTCGACGCCCAACACGCCGAGATTCTCCGCGATCTGCCGCCAGTAGATCTTGCGCGCCTCCTCGGCGTACGGATCATAGAACGACGACACATAGCCCGGCCCCACCCAGTCTTTGTCCCCAGCGTCAAGGCTGCCGTGATACATGAACCCTTTGGCGTCGAGTTCCCGAAAATTCTTCGTGTTGGGGTAAAACTTTGGCCACACTGAAATCATGAAGTTCGCGTGGAGCGCATGCACCTCGTCGAGCATCGCCTTCGGGTTGGGGAAACGCGATGGCTCGAAGCGATGCGAACCCCAGTCGTTTTCGCGCCAGTAGAACCAGTCGAGCACGATGCTGTCGAGGCCGATGCCGCGTTTGCGATACTCACGAACCACATCCAGCAATTCGTCCTGGGTCTTGTAGCGCTGACGGCTCTGCCAGAAGCCATACGCCCAGAGCGGCGCCATCACGGCCTTGCCGGTGAGTTCGCGATAGCCGGCGATGACGTCATCGAGATTCGTACCTGCGATGTAGTAATAGTCGATGGCCCGCGCGACCTCGGAGGCGAACGCCACGGAGTGCAGATCCTGTGCGGCCAGCGGGTCGTTGTGCAGCAGCGCGATGTAGCCGCTGTCGGGTGACCACTCGATCCGAATCTTGACCGGTTTGCCCACGACCATGGGCACATCGACGTTGTGATACCAGGGGTTCCAGTTTTGTCGCCAGCGCGTGAGCACCAGCTTGCCGTCGACGAACAGGTTGACGTAGCCGCTGGAGTACAGGCGGAATCGGTGTGTTCCGGCCTTGTCGCTGAGCAGCGCGCCTTCCCATTCCACGCGCTGATCCGGGACCTTGTCTTGCTTGAGGTTCGCTGGCCAGGCGGCCAGATCCTTGATGTACTGATAGTTCACGTCGCGCTCGATGCGCGTCAGTTTCAGCTCCTTGCCTGCGTAGTAGCGCGCCGTCAATCCGCCCTTCTTGCCGTCGGCGTCCAGAAGTTCTAGATCGCGCGACGCAAGGCCGTAGGCGCGCGGGTTGCCGAAACGGGTAATCGAGGGGTTGTCCCAAAGCAGGCCGTAGTTTCGGCTCGACACCAGGAACGGGATGGCCACGTCCATGTTGTGCTGGGCGAGCTCGACGTCTTCGCCGTTGTAGTTCATTTGGGCGTTCTGGTGCTGCCCGAGGCCATACAGGGCCTCATCTGTTCCCCGATTCCACTGCTGGCGTACGGCGTAGAAGCGCTGGCCGTCGATTTCGCGCGCATCGAACGGTGCGCGATTCTCTTCAGCCAGCGTGTCGCGCCCCTTGATGTCTTGGAACCGCACTGCGCCGGTCGCCAGGCTGACGCGCACCCGTACCCGCGAAGTGGTAATGACCCGGTCGCCGCGACTGTTGCTCGCCGAGTATTTCACGCATTGTTGCGGCGCAGTGATCCCGAGGCTTGCCGGCAGCTCCAGACTTGTGCCTGGCACGGCGCTGACGCGCACGATGCGCTCCGTGACCAGTTGCACGCGAACGCGCTTCGCGCTGCCCCCCGTTGGGCTCACGACTTCAACGCTGGGATGGCCAGGCAAGCAATCCTGGGCCTGGACCCCGTTCGAGAACTGGGCCAACCAGAAACTGGCGAGGCCCGCAACGAAGCCGGGCCGTGAGAATATTGTGCCCATCGATTCGAGATTGGATGCGCGCCGAGACTGGCTGCGCGGGAGCCTCGGCCAGTGCGGGGGTCAGGCCAACCCCAACCCCCG
>PMNO01000071.1:0-169 GCA_003161835.1 Myxococcales bacterium
AGCGCAGCACGTGCAACACGGGACCGAATACCTCGCGCTGCACGTCGGCGATGCTGTCTATCTCGATCAGGGTCGGTGGTACGAAGGTGCCTGCGGCAGCCGCCGCAGGCAGCGGCAACTGTTCGACCGCGCGGCCGCGCTGGCGCATGCCGTCGATGTGCGCGCAGAT
>PMNO01000071.1:198-360 GCA_003161835.1 Myxococcales bacterium
GCGTTCTGTCCGCCGGTCTCGGCAATCAGTGGAATCGGTGTTCCGGCTGCGCTCAGGCGCTCGGCAAGCTGGCGCTGGATCAGGCGCGCGACCGCGGTCGAGCCTGTGAACATTACGCCGCAGACACGCGCATCCGCGACCAGCGCCGCGCCGACTTCGCCC
>PMNO01000071.1:414-2538 GCA_003161835.1 Myxococcales bacterium
GTATCTGCGCGCCGTAGTAGCGCAGGAAATCCACCGCCTCGCGGATCTCGGCCACCGCGTTGGAAAGCGATTTTCCCGCCTCGCGCACGATCAGTCCCATGAGTGCCGGGCGGCGCTCCTCCATGAGATCTGCCGCGCGCCACAGCGCCGCTGCGCGCGCCGCCGGTGGCGTGGCCGCCCAGCCCGGCGCGGCGGCACCCGTGGACCCCTTCATGGCGGCCTGGGAAGCTGTCCGCGACGCGAATATCCGGCCCTATGTCGAATGGCGTGCGACCGAGGTGATTTCGCTACCCGTGATCGCGCGCCCCGGCGGAGCGCCCGGCCAGAGCGGACGACCCATTCACCCCGGACAACCGGCGGCAGGAGCGGGCGGCGGGAACGGCAACGCGCGCGGGGGCGGCGGGGGCGGTCACGGCGAACCGCATGGAGGCAATGGCGACCGTCACGGCAACCGGCGGCGGCGCGGAGGCGGTCAGAAGTTCCGCGACCGCGGAGATCGGGGCGGTGATCGGGGCGGCGATCGCACCGGCGGTGATCGCAGCGGTGGTCCCCGGAACGGGGGTGACCGCAATCGCGATCGGGGTCCGCGTCTACCTGGCTTCTATAACCCGGGCGGCGACTGACCACCTCGCGGCGAGCTCCGGAATCTCGGGCAGGCGCGGCGACCCTCAGGCCAGCGCGCGCCGATACCAATCGACGAACCGCTTGATCCCCTCTTCGATGGGCACGCGGGGTTGGTACCCGAGATCTCGACCGGACAAGCTCAGATCGGCGAGCGTACGTTTCATGTCGCCAGGTTGCTCCGGGAGCCAACGGATCTCGGGTCGTTGGCCGAGAGCGTTCGAGATCATCTCGACCAGCCCGAGCAGGGTCGTCGTTCGCGAGCCACCGAGATTGTAGATCCGGTAGGTGCCCACGGCGTCGGCCGCAAGCTGATCCACCGACGCGACACAACCATCGACGATGTCGTCGACCCAGGTGTAGTCGCGCGAAGTGCTGCCATCGCCATACAGGTCGATCGGCTGCCCGCTGGCAATCAGGCGCGTGAACTTGTGGATCGCCAGATCCGGACGCTGGCGCGGCCCGTATACGGTGAAAAAACGCAGATTGGTAACGCCCATCCCCGTCAGATGATGAGCCGTGAAGGTGACGAGCTCGCCAGCACGCTTGGTCGCGGCGTAGGGTGAAACCGGATGCAAACACGCATCGCTCTCGCGAAAAGGAACCGCGCTGTCCATGCCATACACGGACGATGACGAGGCGAACGCCACCCGCGCCACACCGTGCGCCCGACAGGCATCCAAGACACGCTGAGTTCCGGTGATGTTCACGTCCGCGTAGCGCGCGGGATCGGCAATGGAGGGCCGGACCCCCGCCAGCGCCGCCAGATGCACGACCAATTCCGGGCGAGCCGCGACGAACACCGATGCCAGATCGTCGGGCCGACGAATGTCGCCCTCCACGAACACAAACCGTCCGGGACGCCCCACCGATTGCCGACTCGCGAACGCTGCCACGGAGGCGGGCGTGGGCGCCGCGGGCGCGAGGGCGGCGTGCAATTCGGCGAGGTTCCGTTCCTTGGTCGCGCGCGGATAGAACGCATCGAAATTGTCGATACCCGCGACGTCGTCGCCGCGCGCGGCCAGTCGCTGACAGAGGTGAGACCCGATGAATCCGGCCGCGCCGGTGACCAAGACACGCACGACGCCAGGATAGCCGAACCGTGCGATGCCGTCAGGCGCGGGGAACCGTCGGCGGTGCCCCCGGCGCCATGAGATACAAGAGAAACTCGACATTGCCCTTGCCGCCCGTGATGGGAGAAACCGTGTCGCCCACAACCCGGTATCCGAGCCGCGCCGCCGTCGCCGCGGTGGACGCCAGGGCGTCAGCGCGCGCCGTCTCGTCGCGCACGATGCCGCCCTTGCCGATGCGCGCGCGGCCGACCTCGAATTGCGGCTTGACGAGCGCGATCACGGGCGCCGCCGAACGAAGCAATGGCGCCAGCGCGGGAAGAACCAACGCCAGCGAGATGAACGACACATCGACGACGGCGACGTCGACCGGTTCTGGCAACAGGTCTGGAGGCGCATTCCGGATGTTCGTTCGATCGCGGACGATCACCCG
>PMNO01000424.1 GCA_003161835.1 Myxococcales bacterium
CTCCTCGTCGCGATCCTTGATCTCGACCTTGGGAACGCCGGGAACGGCGCGCCCGGGGAGCTGTATGAACTGGCCCGTGGCGGCCGAGCCGGTGACCACGGGCTGTTGGATCGTGCGGAGCACAACGGGGGGCGGTGCCCCCGGCGCCGTCGGCGCGCTGGCCGGCTCCGCCGCCTTGACCGGCGGGGCCGCCCCTGCGGGGGCGGTGCGGGATGAAGGCGCGGCTGCGGGAGGCATGGGAGCATCTGCCTTCGGCGGTGTGCCGACAGAGTGCGGGACCGATGGTGCCACGGTCGCGACCGGGGGCGAGGCCAAGGGCGCCCGCACGTCCGCTTCGACGATCCGCTGTACCCGCCGCGCGGGAGGCGCCTCAACGGCGACGACCGATGCGGCCTCAACCTTTTCCTCTGGGGTTCTGGCGACGGGTTTTGCAGCCGTCTTGGCGGGGGCCGTCTGGGCGACATTCGCACGCGCCTCCGCGCCCGAATCTTCCCCGGGACCATCGCTCGGCGCGGCCGCTGGAAGCGGCGCGGGACTCTTGACCTCGACAACGGGGGCAGGTGCCGTCTTGCGGACCACGGGCGCCGACGCAGGTGGCGCGGAAGGCGGTGCTGCCGCGACCGGTGGCGGGGGCGGGACTTTGGAGCGACGCCGAATGACCGTGTCGGTCAAACGTTCCTCAACGAGACTTTCGTGACGCTCCCGGGTCAGCGAACGTCGGACGCGATCCACATCGACGGCTTCGAGGTGCGACATGTGATTCGCGGCATCAACCCCAAGCGCCTGAATGCGGGCCACCAGGTCTCGGTTCGAGAGGCCAAGCTCCTTGGCCAGCTCGTAGACACGTACCCGGGGCCCGGCAACCGTCGCTTCGGGGCCACTGGCGTTCGATTCAGACCTTCGCTCAAATCCGCTTCCAATCATGGCGTCCTACCTGCTCTGGGCTGTTGCAAAACGTGAGCGACTTCGATGTCGTTGATCAACGCCCGCAGGGCGTCGTCCGCGTTCGGGTCCGCGGATCCTTGACCGCGCTGAAGCGGGGAGATCGCCCCCCGGAAAGCTCGAGCGAAGGCATGGGTTCTAACGGCTGCGACCACGCAGGCCTCCGAGGGATGAATCGACGCGCCCCGGCCCGGATGGCTCGCGCGCTGCCCCGCACGCAAAACTCCGTCGGCCAGAACCAGCCGCACGAGTTCCGAGGCCGCGGCCCGACGGCGGCAACCGATGCAGGTGCGCACGGTAGAGCGCACGAATCATGGTCCCTCCGTTGGAGAAGACGTCCCGGCCGCGGCTGATCCATCGGGACTCCCGGTCGGTACCACGGCGGCGGCCGCCAAGGCGGCCTCCTCGGCCAGCCGTCGCCGATCGGCCTCCACCGCGCGCGCGGCGGCGATGATCCGGGGCGCCGACTCGGCCGAGATGCCGGGAACTTCTGCCAGCTCGTCGGGCTTGCCGTGGGATACCTCGGACGCTGAACGCCATCCGAGCCGAAACAGAGCCTCGACCAGATCGGGCGTCAACCCTTCGATTTGCGCCAACGACGCCCGGCCGCGCGCCTCCATCTCGCGAACCTTGGTCTCGGAGTGAATATCGATCCGCCAGCCCGTGAGCTGCGAGGCCAGCCGCACGTTCTGGCCCTTCTTGCCGATCGCCAACGACAGCTTCTCGTCGGGCACGATGAGCTCCATCGTGTGGGACCCGGCATCAATCAACACCCGCGATACCTCGGCCGGGGCGATCGCGTTGCACACAAAACGCGCGGGATCAGGATCGTAGGGAACGATATCAATCTTTTCGCCGCGCAGTTCCTGAACCACCGCCTGCACGCGCGATCCCTTCATGCCGACGCATGCCCCGACAGGATCGACATCCCGGTCCCGGCTGCTCACGGCGATCTTCGACCGGGCCCCCGGCTCGCGCGCGGATGCCTCGATGCGGACGATCTTTTCGTAGATCTCCGGAACTTCCATCTCGAACAACTTCTCGAGCAAGCCCTTGTGCGTGCGCGACAAGATGATTTGCGGTCCGCGCGCGGCCTTATCGATGTCGACCACGAACGCGACGATGCGATCACCGGCGCGGTAGGATTCGCGCTGCACCTGTTCGCGCACGGGGAGGATTGCCTCGGCGCCCCCGAGATCGACCACCAGATTTCCCCGTTCGAATCGCCGCACGATGCCTGAAATGAGCTCGCCTTTGCGATCCTTGTACTGATTGAAGACGTTGTCGCGCTCCGCTTCGCGGACGCGCTGGAGAATCACCTGCTTCGCAGTCTGAGCGGCGATGCGACCGAACCCCTTCCAGGCGCGGTTCAGCTCGAGCAATGCACCGTATTTCGCGTCCTGTTCCTCGGCGCGCGCCTGATCCTTTTCGTCGAAAAAGATCTGAAAAAGCAGCTCGTCGCCGACTTCCGCCTTCAGGCCAAACCGAACGGCATCGTCAATCGGGATTTCCTTGCCCTCGTTCCCGGGGGTGATCTGCTCGACGATAATTATGATCTGAAACAGATCGACCCGACCTGTTTCCTCGTTGAACTTCGCCTCCATCTCGCGCTGCATGCCGAACGCACGCTTGGCCGCGGTCAGAATGGCTTGCTCCAACGCTTCGACCAGAATCCCGCGGTCGATGTTCTTGTCTTTCGAGACCTGATCGAGAACCAGGCCGAGGGCGGCACCATCACTCATGACGCGCTCCGTTTCAGTTCCTTGTCCCAATCGGGGACCAAGTTCGCCTTGGCGATGTCCTCGATGGGAAGGTTGTACACCCGGCCGTCACAATCGATTTCCACGGCGCCATCTTGGGCACCGCGGATGTGGCCGGAGAAATTGCGCCGCCCGTCCACGCCCTCGGTCAGGCGAATGCGCGCCTCACGCCCCGCAAAACGGGAGAAATCCGACTGGCGACGCAGGGGTCGATCGAGCCCGGGGGAGCTGACCTCCAACTGGTACGCATGGGGAATCATATCGGCGACGTCCAGTGCCGCCGAAACATCTCGGCTGACCCGCTCGCAGTTTTCCAGCGAGACGGTTTCCTCGGGAAGGGGCAACTGGACATCCGATCCCGGAACCCGCAAGTCCGAAACCCGGTCAATATATAGGCGTACGATCCAGCCGCTCTGCTCGCGGCCGGACTGAACCTCCACCAAATCGAACCCGGCGTCTTTCACGTATGGTTCGACCAGATTCCACAAATTTCGTACGTCCTTTCTCATGACGAGCGTTGGGCAAAAAAAAAGGCGGGCTGCGGGCCCACCTACGGTGAGGGGCTGACGCGGAATTTCGGAAGCGCCGCTTATATCACGCAGGATCGTCAGGCGCAACTTGGAAACAATCGTTCAACCCTTTGATACTTCATACGAATTCTTTGGACCATTGCATCATTTTCGGCCGCACCCGGCGCTCCCCTCGCGCGCGGGGATGCCCGGGGGGCTGGTTTTTTGGTCGTCGGTGGCACCGCGTGAGGGCATACCCACGGCGGCCTGAAGGCGGTGTTAGGGTTCAAAAACAATGACGAATCAGCCAGTCCCCTCCCCTCCCGTCCCGTCTCGGATGCGCGTCGCGGCCATTCAGATGACATCGACCGACGACATCGCGGTGAACTTGGCGGCGGCCTCACGATTGGTGCAGGATGCCGCGGCGCAGGGGGCCCAGTTGGTCGGCCTGCCTGAGAATTTCGCGTTCCTCGGCTCGGACCGGGATCATCGTCTGGCGATCGCCGAACCGCTCGCTGCGATGCAAGACGCATCCGGTTCCTTTCCGGGCCCCATTCTGGGCGCGATGATGGCGCTGGCGCGGCAGGTCCAGGCCCACCTCCTCTTGGGAGGTTTTCCGGAACGGGGGCGCGTGCCGACGCAGATTCGCAACACGGCGGTTCTGCTGGCGCCCGACGGAGAGATCGCGGCGCTTTACCGAAAGATTCACCTTTTCGACGTGGACCTCCCGGGGGGGACGCGCTTCCGGGAGTCGGAGGCCGTCGAGGCGGGCGACGACGTGGTCGTGGCGCCGTTCCCGTGGGGCGGTCTGGGGCTGTCTATTTGTTATGACCTGCGGTTCCCCGAGCTCTACCGGAGACAGGCGGCGGCGGGCGCACGCGTCTTGACGGTACCCTCCGCGTTCACGGCGGAGACGGGGAAGGATCACTGGCACGTGCTGCTGCGCGCGCGTGCCATCGAGAACCAGGCCTACGTGCTGGCCCCGGCCCAGTTTGGCCTCCATGGGGGCCAGCGTCGCAGCTACGGCCACGCGCTGATCGTCGACCCCTGGGGTACGGTGCTGGCCGAGTGTGGGGATCACCCGGGCGCGGCCCTCGCGGATCTGGATTTCGCCTACCAGGACGACGTGCGCGCCCGATTGCCCTGCCTCGCCCACCGCCGGCTCTGACGAAGCGCTGGACAGTCTAGCGCGCGGGCCGATCGGCGTCGTTGGTGCGCGGCGCGAACATCAGCGACACCAGGGCCGAACCGAGGAGCAAGGACACGACCACCGCGAGCGAAACGATCTCGGGAATGTGGAGATGGTTGGCGACCAGCATCTTGCCGCCGATGAACGCCAGCACGAGAGAAAGCCCCACTTTCAGATAGCGTAAGCGCCGCACGAGGTCGCCGACCAGAAAGGACAAGGCCCGCAGCCCGAGAATCGCGAAGATGTTCGAGGTGTACACGATGAACACGTCCCGGGTTATCGCGAACACCGCGGGAATCGAGTCGACCGCGAAGACCACGTCGGTCGCCTCGACCACCAGCAGCACCATGAAGAGCGGCGTGGCCAGAATTCTATTGTCGCGTCGGACGAAGAACCGCGTTCCGCTCGGTTCTTTGGTGACCGGGACGAATCGCCGGAACAGCCGGAGGACCGGATTCTTGTCGGGATGAATCTCGGCATCCTCGGCGACGAGCATCCGAGCTGCGGTGAGGATCAAAAAGCCGCCGAACAGATACATCACCCAGTGAAACGTGCGCAGGAGCGCCGCCCCCGTCCAGATGAAGGCCCCCCGGGTCACGAGGGCACCCAAAATGCCCCAGAACAACACCCGATGCTGCAAGCGGGTCGGGACGGAAAAATACGAAAATATCGCCAGAAACACGAAGATATTGTCGACGGACAGCGCCTTTTCAATCGCCCAGGCCTGAAAAAACTCCAGGGCCCGATCCGAGCCAAACTGGACGTACACGAGCACATTGAATGACAGGGCCAATGCGATCCAAACGCCCGACCAAATCGCCGCTTCGCGCAGACGGATGATGTGCACCTTGCGATGAAACACCCCCAGATCGATCGCCAACGTCGTTATGATTGTCGCCGCGAAGACGCCCCACACCAGGGGTCCGCCGATGCTACCCATGTGTCCTCGCGTGGCGGCGGCGCGGGCTCCGGCCGGGCGCCTCGATCATTGCGGGTTCACGGGGGTAGGCCGCGGCGCCAGTCCAGGGCCGAGGCGAATGGCACGCCCGCCGAAATCGCCGAGGGGCGCCGATATTCCCGAGCCCGGGCGCGGCGGCTGAACCCCTGCCGGGGGCGGGCCCCACAGCTCGCCGGCACGGCCGAGCAACCGACTGGTGGAGTGCTTCAGCCCGACGATCAAGCCGATCAACAACAGCAACATCACGGCCCTCCGTATGTTGCGCCAAGGGAACAACTCGGCGAACGTGCGCTCTCGCGGCGGCGGTCTTGGCCGTTCCAAGGGCATCTCGGACGTTTTACCCGATGAGTGCCGGTAGGGCGACTGTCGCGATCCCGGCTGCGGAGCCCGACCAGGCGCACGCAGGAGTCACGCGGGACCGCCGGTGCCGCGAAACAGGTGCTTGACGCGCAGGCGGGCGCGCCGCGTTCCGCGAAAGGTATCCAGATCGGCGACGGCCACGAGGTCGATCGCGGCCCCGCGCCCCGGGTCCTGGTCGGCCATGTTGAAACAAATCGCCTCGCCCCGGGCGCCCGCGCACGCAACGCTGAGCTGCAAATGCTTTTGTCCGACGATGCGGGTCTCCGTGGTGGTCAGGCCGGGAATCGCCAGGAGGGGCTCGCCGTTGCTGGCGCCAAAGGGNNTGGTCGGGATGCAGGGTGACACCGGCCGCGGCGGCGTGGCCACCGTAGCGCCCGAGGTGGCCGCCACACACCGTCAGCGTCTCGTGGAGGTTCAATCCCCCGGTCGTCCGGGCTGAACCGCGACCGACGATGCCGTCGAATCCGACGACGACCACGGGCTTGGCGAACCGGTCGACCAAACGCGCCGCGATGATGCCGACCACGCCGTGGTGCCAACCTTCCTGGCCGACGACAATCGCAGGCGCGTGGCGCCACTGCTCCGCCGCCGACAGCGCCTCGATCCAAACCTGTTCTTGAATCCGCTGCCGTTCCCGGTTGACGTCGTCGAGCTGCGCCGCGAGCGCGGTCGCCTGTGCGTCGTCGACCGCCAGCAGGAGATCGAGGGCCAGTTGCGCGTCACCCAAGCGCCCGGCCGCGTTGAGGCGCGGCGTGAGGCGGAACCCGACCTCGGTGGCGGTGAGGGGCTGGTCGGACACCTGGGCCAAATCCATGAGCGCCTTCAAACCGGGGCGACGCTTGGACGAGAGCGCGCGCAGCCCCGCGAACACCAAGATCCGATTCTCCTCCACGAGCGGCACCAGATCCGCGATGGTGCCGAGCGCNNTCGGCGGATTGATGAGGATTGATCAAGGCGTGCGCCACCCGCTCGCCGGTGGGGACCTGATGGTGGTCGATCACCACGACGTCGATTCCGCGCTCGGCGGCCCGGGCCAGCGCGGCGAAATCGCTGGTTCCACAGTCGCCGGTCACGATCAGCCGGCAACCGCTCTCGGCGAAGCGATCCACGATCTCCGGAGGCAAGCCGTAGCCCGCTCCTCGGCTGGCCACGCGAGGAACGACGGACGCCCCCAGGGCGCGCAGCGCGACGGTCAGAACCGCCGCCGTGGTCACGCCGTCGACATCGTAGTCACCAAACACGCCAATCAAGTCGCCGTCGCGAACGGCACGGGCCAGCCGATCGAGCGCGCGTTCGAGATCGGCCATGCCGTCGGGCGGCCGTAGCTCCGCCAGGCGCGGGGCCAAGAAGCGCGCCACCTTTTCGGGGGCGTCGTGCCCACGTGACAAGAGAATGCGCGCCGTCAGGGCACGCAAACCCACGCGCGACGCCAAATTCTCCGCGGCGATCTCGTCCACCGTGCTCAACCGCCAGTTCGATGACTTCATGCCGCGGCCAGGGTATCACCTAGCACAAGCATCAGCGCCCCACTCGGGCGCCGGCCTTCAACTTCTGCGCACCCGCGGCGCCAGCTCGAGCGCCAACTTTCCGTTGCGAAAGGCCCGTACCGAGCCCGAGGTCTGCGACACCACGATGGCGATGGCCTGGCTGTCGCGCGAAATTCCCGCCGCCGCCATGTGCCGCGCACCGAGCCCGAGGGGAACATCCACGTCGCGCCCCTTGTCGAAGTTCAAGTAGCGTCCCGCAGCCAACACGACGCCGTCCTCCCGCATGACGAAGGCGCCGTCCAGAACCGCGAACGCGTGCAACGCGTGCCGGACCTCGGGATTCATGATGTTCCGCTCGTCCTCGGAGTAACCCTGGAATGGGTTCAACGTGAGCTGCCGCGATTTCTCCATCACGGTGGCGGCATCGCCCACCACGAAGAGCGCCCCGACCGGCCGCCCCTCCCATCCTTCCACACCCACCCGCACCGCCAGATCGAACAGAGCATCGAAGACCCCGGCGGAGACGCCTTGAGCCTGCAAGAACCCGAACGAGCCGTCGTGCACGTCATCCCCGACCGTAACGATCAGAATCGAATCCGGCAGGGACGCTGGCGTGCGCGACAACAACCCCACCACCACATCCCCCTGCCGGTACAACCCGCGGGCGATGCCCGCCACGATGGCCAATTTCAGCTTCTCGGTGCGCCCCAGATCGAATTCGGGCACAGGCAAGACCGGGATGCCGTGCGCCTCGATAACGGCGCGCTGGGTGCTGCTGGCCACCGCCTGCGCCAGCTTTCGGCGCGCCTTGGGATGGCCCCGGAACAGGTCCTCGGGGATCTGTTGATCCCCCACGCACAAGAGGTGATCAAAGGTTGCCTTGCCCGCCAAGGCGATGGCCGCTTTGACCGTTTCCACGTAGATCGAGGCGGCTTTTCCCATCGGCGTATCCCCGGTTCGCGACTTCGGTTGCATCCTACCCCGAAGCAGACCAGCCCGGCGACCGACCCCTCGTGGTAAAATCAATCGTGTTGAAGTTCCGGTCGAGCTGGCTGTTTCTCGGCATCGCACTGCTGGTCATCGGAGCGGCGTTCGATTTCATCACCCGCTCCCGGTTGTCGGCCACCACG
The DNA here is from genome assembly GCA_003161835.1 of Myxococcales bacterium. Taxonomy (GTDB): domain Bacteria; phylum Myxococcota_A; class Polyangia; order Fen-1088; family Fen-1088; genus FEN-1088. Next base: position 8,336 of record PMNO01000424.1, read on the forward strand.
GTGCTGCAATGCCAGGGTGAATACGGGGACAACCTGCAGCTCCAATCCATGCGCACGCGCGAGATCGAGCAAGGGCCGCGCGGCCAGTACAGCTATCTCGTTCGCAGCACGGCCCGCTACGAATGCCCGTTCTTCGGACCGGACGGAAAGCTGCGCCGCCGCCGGATCGTGGCCAGCGAGCTGGGTTCCGCGTTCGCCTACGAGGGGAACACCACTGAAACCTTTCTGCTCACCAACGAGCACGTCGCCTCATGGCCCGAGGTGACCGACGGCGTTCATCGGGTGGACGGGGTGCCCGACGGCTGCAAACGCGTCGACGACAAGCTGCGAATCGTGCGCGACGAGCGGGACGATTTCGAGCCGGGGCAAATTCCCTTGACCCGGGTGGCGGTGGATCCGCTGCTGGACGCGGCCGTGTTGCGGGCCCCGCAGGCGCTGAACGTGATCCCCTACAAGATCGGAAAGAGCGCGAGCATTCGCCAGGGCAACGCCATCCGCGTCCGGGGATTTCCNNCAGGGATGGGACCACGTGGATTTCGTGGTGGACGCGCTCCTGTCGGAAGGGAACTCGGGCAGTCCGGTGCTGGCGGTGTCGTGCGCGACGCGGGAGTTGCAGCTGGTGGGCATGTATCACGCTGGCTACAAGGGACACAGCGCCCTGAACGTGGTCATCGGCATCGACCAGCTGGCCGATTTCATGCACCGCAAGAAGCGCGTCCCGCGCGCGCTGTCCGACGCGAGCACCGGGCTTGGCCCCAAGGAACGGCTGCGGCTCATCGAATCGCTGAGCCAGAGCTCCCTGCCGCTCTTCGATTTTGGCGGAACCACCGTGCGCGCGGAGGAGCACGACGGGGCCCTGATGTATCACTTTTACGGCAAGCAGTTTCCCGTGGATGATCGCCGCGCGCTGGTGATCGAGGATTTGCCCAAGGAGGGTTTGTTTGGCGAGGTGGGCCGGCTGTTCGTTCCCGGACCATCGGTTGCGTCTGGGGCAGCGCCCTGGCGCGCGTGGCCACCGGCGGCGCTCGGCACCGACGAGCGCGATCTGGTCAGCCGGGCGGTGGAGTCCCTGCGCGTTCAAGTCCAACACACGCTCGATTACCGCCGCACCCTGGCGAATCTGGGCTCCATCGACGATCGCCGGCGCGGCCGCGATCTGTCGCGCACGCTCGCGCGGGACGCGGTGCTGGCGCGGGATCTCGCTTCATCATTGTCGGAGATGGCGGAACGCCTCACGCTCGGTCACGAGACGCCGGTGCCCTCCACGGGAGCCACCGCCGACACCCCGCCCCTAGCGGCCGCCCCACCCGCCCCCGACTCGCCCTGATCTC
>PMNO01000017.1 GCA_003161835.1 Myxococcales bacterium
GCGTTCATGGGATGTTGCTCAGTGAATCGAAGGGCGAGCGGTGCCAGCTTACTGGACAGCGCACTCGTTGTTTCCGCCCCCGTTGTGGCCGTCTTGATCCAGCTGGGGGAATCCGCAAAAGGAACCGCGGCAACTCGAAAGATTGACGGCGCGTCCGAGCGGAAATCCCGGATCCACGAAGCGCAAGTTTATCGTTCCCGGATCCGCCGACTTCGCCGCCGCCACCACGAGATCTCTGCACGGTCCGTTGGCGGCCGCCATCTCAGTCAGACACGTCGTGGGGTTGGTCCCGCACCAACATTTGGTTGGATCGCCCTGGTTGGTGCAGCGCCCGGGAACAACGGAGCCGGGATGAGTCGCAGCCACAAAACAGGCATAGGTATCCTCACAGAGTTTCTTGTCCGCGGGATTGGTAATCAAATCGCAACCGTCAGTCTCCGGGAAGCAGTTATCAAGGGTGCATTGCTCGCAAGCCGCTCCGTCGCAATGAGTGGGCGGCATCGTGCCGCACATGTTGCCCGTACCACTGCCCCCCCCGGCTCCGGATCCCCCAGCGGCCGCTCCAGCCGCGCCCGCGACGCCACCCGCTCCTGCGCCGCCGGTGCTTGCGCCCCCNNGCGCCGCCCGTTCCCGCGCCGCCGCTACCAGATCCGGCCGCTCCCCCTTTGCCACCCGTTGCGGCGCTCCCGCCCGTCGCGCTGGCCCCACCCGTTCCCACGCCGGCGCCGCCTGATGCCGATCCTCCACTTCCGCCTAGCGCCCCGCCGCCGCCCCCTCCGCCCGCCCCCGTGGCGACACACATTCCACCCGGGGCGCTGCCACCGCAACAAACCGTCAATGCGACTTTGCTTTCGCATGTCATGTCCGTCGCCTTGATGGTCAGCGTCGACGATCCGGGAGACAGGCAGGTGAACATCACGTTGGCGATGGTCGTCTTGTCGAACGTCCCGATCGCGGGTGACTGCGTCCACTCATATGTGAGCGGATCGCCATCAGGATCCGAGCCCGTGGCCTTGAGGGTGATCACCCCCTGCAACGCGGCGGACATCGGCGTCGCCATCACCGCGCTGACGATCGGGCAGTTGTCGAAGGTTCCCGCAACGGACAACGTTCCCGCCCCCGGACCCTTGCACTGAAGAACCAGATTGGCCTGGGTCGTTTGACCTTCGATCACGTTGAAGTTCGCCTGCGCCACGCAATTGGTTTTTCCGTCCGTGGACACGGCGCTCAGCTTGGCCAGGTAGCCCATTCCCGCAGGAAGCCCCGACACCAGCGCCCGCGCCGTGCTGGTCGCCGAAACGTCTACGGATCCCATGATCGGAACGATTCCGTTGCCCGAAATCGTGTAGTCGACAGCGTTCACCGTCACGTTCGTCCGCACGGTCAAGGAGAAGCCCACCGAACCGGTATTCGGCTGGCCTGCGCCCAGATCCCTGCGGGAACAATTCACCAACGCGGCGCCCGACGCGACCACGGCTACCGCCAGCACTGCCGCCTTGCCCGCTGCGAATCGAATCATCTCTTGGTGTCTCCTGAGCCCGTCCCGTTGTCTTTGCAATCGTTTCGTTTTGGTCCGCGCTCTTCTCGGCCGTTTAGCAATGAACGGGCCACTTCCAGCCCCACTGTGTCCGGCACGGGCCCCATTCCCGATCTCCGATTATCGGAGACCAAAACCGATTCTCGGTCGAGGGGCCCCGCGTCGCAGACCCCGCCCCGAGGACGTCTGATAATCGAATGAACCTTCTGGGAATCGGAGTCCGCGCCACCCCGAGACTCCCACAACGCGACCTGATCTCGTTGGTCCCGTTTTTGCCTAGACCCGCCGCGAGCAAGGCGAGCGTTGCGCTCGTTTTGAGCTCGGTACTTCAATCGGATTTCGCTATTTCAAACGGAGGACTGTGATGAGGAAACTACTTGCCGGAGCAACACTTCTGCTATTCGGCGCGGGGGCCGCGTCGAACGCGACCGCCCAGGTCGTCAACCTGAAAGGCTCGGATACCCTGGAGGATGTGGTCAAAGGCGTCATCGCGGATCCCGCGTGCGCTCTGACCGCGTCATTCAACTACGTCGGCGGCGGCAGCTCGGGTGGGCAAAGCGCCATGCTGGCCACTCCCCCGACCCAGAACATCGCCCCGATGTCGCGCCAGCTCAACGGCACGGCGTGCACCGCGTCGGCCAACCAGCTTCTCATCGGCCTCGATGGCATCGCCATCGTTGGCGCGAACCAGGTGGCCGGTGACAGCGAGGAGACCAAGGTCCTTGGCGTCAACGATCCCGGCAACGACTGCCGGGATTCGATCCTCGCCGACAAGAGCGTGGCCGTGGCCGACTGCTCGGTGGTGGGAACTGCCTGCGACGCCGGCGTTGTCTCGGGCCCCGGCACGTACACGTTCACCGGCTGGAAGGACGTTCTGGCCATGATCTACGCCGGACAGAATCACAGCACGGCGGCGCAATTGACCGCCACCAAGACCCGCAACCCGGCCCGCATCAACTGCGCGAGCCCGGTTCGAGTGGCCTTGGCCAATAGCTGGGGAACGATCTTTTCTGACAACGGCGCCCCCTTGATCTGCCGCACCCAGACCTGCAACAAGCTGAAGCACGCGTTTCGACGCGACGACGTTTCGGGCACGACCGATACGTTCGTGGGCTTGACCGGCCTGGTCGCCATCCCGGCGTTCACGACCACGTCCGCGTCCAACTTCCCGACGAAGAACCCCGCCACCGCGACCGCCAACCCGTTCTGCAACGCGGGCGAGGCCGTGATGAACAAGGGCGATTCCGACTACCTGGATCTCGATCCGATTCGTCGCATCGCCGACTCCGAGGCCGTCAACCCGAACAACCGCGCAGGCCTCGAGCAGGTCGCTCAGGGCTACGGCAACCCCATCAATCCGCCGGCCGTCCTGGGCAACGACACCCGCGTCGATCCTCCGGTGACCGTGCTGGCCGACTTCGGCGCGTCGAACCGCCAGAACGTTGGTCCCGATCCCAGCAACGCGACCTGGACCACATCGCAGCAGGCGGAATTGCCCAAGCGTCAGGGTCTTGGATTGGTGCTCCCGATCGCGTTCCCGACGAACTTCAACAGCCCCGACGTCGCCTACTGGGCGGCTTCGTCCGCTGGCGGAGCCCCCGTGCTCTGCTCCCCGGGCGTGTTCGCACCGACCCTCCCTGATACCGCCCCTCCGGGCATCGCCCCCAACGGCTGCACCGGTCTGTGCCCCCTGCCCGTCAACGCGGCGGATCCGGCGAACCCGAACTTCAACTGTATGTCGCTCGGCGCCAAGCCGTCCAAGCCCCCGATTGCCGACGAACGCGTCTACAACCTTCTCGTGCTGACGCCGGCCGGAAAGTACGTCTACGACAACTACGTCAACGGAAGCTTGACCCTGGCGGCGAACCGTCAGCGCCGCGTGGTGAGCGCATTTTATCGTCTGCACACCACCCGTACCACCAACTTCCAGGGCACGCCGACCGGCGGGCCCTGCGCGTTGCTCACCTCGGCGACCGACATCATCGGCTGCCTCGTGAAGTCCAGCCCGTGCAGCATCGGCTTCGCGGGGCGTGAAGCGGTGGACAACACCGCCACCATGGCGTTCCGCCTCGGGACCTTCCCGATCCTGAACGACGCGTTCCCGCCCAGCGTCGACCGTATCAACAACCTCGTGACCACGGCCGATGTGACGGACGACTACCCGCTGGCCCGCACCCTGTGGGTCAACACCGCCATCCCGGCCAACGTCACCGCCAACGAGACCGCGTTGCTGGGCTGCTTCTCGAACGCCCCGCTGGTAGATGCCAAGATCTCACAGTTCAACTTCGTGACTGTGCCCTCTGGTATCACGCGCGCCAGGACCGGCTGCCCTGTGACCTTCCCGTAGGCAAGCCGCCGCAAGCCACAAGGCGTAAGCGTAAGTAGAAGAGGCGTGCATCCCTTCGGGGGTGCGCGCCTTTTCCTTTTTCCAGCGTGGGGACTGCAGCTCGAACGCCGTCGGGCCCGACCCCGCCTCAGCGGACCGGACGCGAACGCGCCCGCCGGCGAGCGCGCGTCGCAATCAACATCGCCGCCGCCGCCATCAGCGCGACCGAAGCAGCGCGAGGTCGCGGACTCCCGTCACCCATCGCGCAACCCGCATAGGCGCTGCATAGCCCCGTGACCACGTTGCAGGTGTTCATGCACTCCTCGTCGGCCTTGCAAGACTTTCCCGCGGGCTTTCGCGCGACGCACTTGAGGCTGACCTCCTCGCAGTACAATCCGTCGGCGCACGTCAGACCCCCTGTGCAGGAGGCTCCCGCGGCAGCCAGGCTCGTACACATTCCGTCCACGGGTGGCGAGGCGCTGAGGTCGGCCCCTTCGCAGTGCGCGGTGACGCATTCGACGTCAGCCTGGCAGGCTCCCTTGGCGGGAACCTTCGGGACGATGGCCGCCTTGCACGCGCTCGGCTGATTTGTCGTCAACGTGAATCCCGCTTTCCAGTCNNTCGATGCACACGGCCATCGTACGCATGTCGATATCGGCGGCGGAACAGCACTTGAAGTCCTGGGCGCAAACCGCCTGGGCATAGCGCCCGGGGAACTGGTCGAGCGACACGGACGCCACGGAGGTACTGGGGGCCACGCTCGGCAAGCCATCGTCGCAACCGAA
>PMNO01000566.1 GCA_003161835.1 Myxococcales bacterium
CGGGCCTGGGCGGTGCTCCGGGGGCCGTCGCCGGGGACGGCATCAAGCGATGCGGGTGCGACGTCGGCGGTTCGTCCGCCGGATTGTTGTCGCTGCTGTCGCTGGTGGTGGCGGCCGGCATCATCAGCCGGCGCCGCGCGCGATCCTGACCCGCCTTACGCCGTATAGGGCATCCCCCTGACGCNNGGCCCAGACCCCGTCCGCGCCTCAATTCGTCTTCGAAAAGCCCGCTGAAAAGCCGGCGGAGTGGAAGGTGCAATCGAAGGGTGGTTTGCTGGTGACGTCCGGCAATTCGCGCGCCCAGACCGGGACCCTGGCCCTGGACGGATCGCGCCTGGCCGGTTCCAACAAGCTGTCATTCAATGGCGCCATTGCCTATGGCCGCTCCAGCGTTCTGGTGCCCGTGGCGGATCCCGCCACCGGTGACATCACGGGGTTCGATCGCCAGGTGCGCACCACCACCAACGAGTGGAAGACGCGCGCGCGGTACGACCGCTTCTTCACGCCCAACAACGCGGCCTACGTTCTGGGCCAGCTCGGCGCCGACAAGATCGCTGGCAAGCGACTCTACGGCGGCGGCCAGCTCGGATATAGCCGTCAGCTCTTGAAGACCGACGCGCACACCACGGTGGCCGAGCTCGGATACGATCTTTCGTACGAGAGCTATGTGCAGTCACCGGGCAAGCAGATCGACGCCGTGGCGATCCATTCGGCGCGCGTATTCGTGGGCGAGCTCTTCTCGCTTTCGAAGGAGACCGGCCTCAGCGGCGGGCTCGAAGCCCTCTTCAACCTGAACAAGGAACAGGCCCTGGATGCGAGCGACCCCACCGGGGCGGCGAAGGGCGTCGGCGCGTTCAAGGACACCCGCCTCATCGCCAAGCTGGGGCTGACCACCGTGCTGCGCAAGAGCCTGAGCTTCGGCTTTGGTTTCACGGTGAAATACGACCAAAATCCGGCGCCACGTCCGTCGGGAGGGGCGATGTACGCGCCGATGGTCCAGCCGTTCTCCGACAAGGTCGACACCATGACCGAGGCGAGCTTGTTGTATACGTTTTTGTAGAGGGGCACCCCATGAGCATTCTGAAAGAGTTCAAAGAGTTCGCGATCAAGGGCAACGTGGTTGATCTGGCCGTCGGCGTGGTGATCGGCGGGGCGTTCGGCAAGATCGTCACGTCGGTTGTTGGCGACGTGTTGATGCCGCCGCTGGGATTTCTGATAGGCGGCGTCAGCTTCGCGCACCTGAAGGTGACGCTCAAGGAGGCAGTCGACAACCGTCCCGCGGTGACCTTGAACTATGGTGCCTTCCTGCAGGCGTTGTTCGACTTCTTGCTGGTCGCCATCGCGGTCTTCGTTCTGGTCAAGGCGATCAATCGGCTGAAGCGTACTGCCGTCCCACCCACGCCACCACCGGCGCCGCCCTCACGGGAGGTCGAGCTCCTGACCGAGATCCGCGACGCGCTCGCGAAAAAGACAGCCTGAAGTCGCCGGGCTCAGCGGGGCATGGATTCGAGGGGCGGCGTGAGCTGGGGCGGCAGCGGGGGCGCAAGATCGGTGCCGGGATCGCTGGACGCGTTGGCCGCTGTCGACTGAAATAACGCTTCCGTCCGATCCTGCGTCTGAGCCTGCGCCTGATCCTGCGGCGGCGGTGGAGACAGCGATGGGGACGATGTAGCCGGGGGCGACGGGGGCGACGTTTCCGAGGTCGGTGTTGCAGACGATCCGGTCGGTGCGGCCGCCAACAAAGGGGGCTGCCCCCTGGGCTTGCGACTCACCATCCAGTCGGCCACGCGCGCCACATCACCGAAGCGGGTCAGCTTGCCCTCGTTGGCCAGGAACGACATGAAGCAGGTGTGCCCGTCGATCTTCGCGGCCAGCACCAGACAGTACCGCGCATCGTCGTTGTACCCGGTCTTGCCGCCCAGGACTTGAACGTTGGCGCGCATGGCCGGGCGGTAGGTATTGACGTAGCTGATGGGGGGCCGGCCCACCGGGTGCGCGTCGTACTGTACGCGCTGGGTGATGGGCCCCAGCACGGGATGGCGCATGACCGCCTGCAGAAGCACGATTGTTTCGCGCGGCGTCGAGACATTCTCAATCGACAGGCCGGTGGGATCGTGGAACCGCGTTTGTTTGAGGCCCAGTTGCTTCGCCTTGGCGGTCATGGCGGCGGCAAGCTGGGTGGATGACAGCTTCACTGCGCGACCCAGAGCCGGGATGGCCCGGTTGTCGGACCCCATGAGGGCGGCGTGCAAGAGATCGCGGTTGGAGAGCGTCATCCCCTCCAGGAGCCTCGACCGGGCGCCGCCGCGAGCCACTTCGATGTCCGCCTTGCTGATCGTGGACAAACCTTCCAATTCCAGGCCCCGATCCATCACGGCGAGAGTGGCGGCGAGCTTTGAAATGGATGCGATCGGCCGCTCGTGGTCGGGGTTGCGCGCATAGATCTCGTGGCCACTTTCGTCGAGCACCAGCGCGCCCAACGCGCGCACATTGGGAAGCCCGCCTTTGATCGCGGGGCCCTGACGGTCTAGCAGCAGCACGACCCTCTTGGCCGAGCGGCGATGGGCCTTGTGGGACGGCGCCGCGCGTGCCGGGATGGGTGCGCCGGCCGCCAAGAACAGCGCCAGCAAGGCGAAACCGCGGACCTTCAGCGAGAACGGCACCGATAAAAGCTATCGGGCAAAGGATGATCCGGCAAGTTGCGATCAGGTGGTCGGAACCTGAGCCCGCTGTAACGTCACCTGACGCCGCGCTTCCGCCCAGCGGGTCTTGGCCACCGACACCGCCCACATGAGCGCGACCATGCCAGCCAGGCCGACGCTGGCCTGGGGCATGCTCAGCCGGCCGTACAGTCCGACCCGGTGCGCGATCAGCCCGTAACACAGGTCGATGTGAATCCAGTAGACGAGCAAGGAGGTGCGTCCGAACTGACACATCATCGAAAATCGCGGCCCGAACAGCCGCAACGTGGCCCAGCCGATGAACGCCACGATGCCGTTCATGCCCAAGCGGTAGAAGAACGAGCCGGGTCCCATCTGCTGGACCATCTCCGATGGATAGCGAATGACGTTGGGATTGATGTCGCGGATGATCGTGACCACCAGGATCAAGCCGGCCCCGGCGATTCCCGTGACCGCGAAGGCCCAGGCTTGCCGGCGCGGGCTGACGCTGGCGCGCACCCAGACGTGTCCGATGGCCACGCCGACCAGCGGCCAGGCGGCCCACGGGAACAAGGCAAACCAGGACATCGGTCGTTGGCCACCGACATACGCCGACAACCAGTCGGGAATCCAGACTGGAAAATGGGCGGGGCCGATCACGGGCCCGAGGAGTACGAAAAACAACATGGCCGCGATGCTGGGGGCCCACGCGGGCCGCCCCCCGCGCGGGGCCGCGATGACGGGCACCACCAGCATGGACGCGCCAATGCAATTCAAAATGTCGATGCGCAGGATATCCCGCCCGTAAGCCGGGAAGTCGACGATGACCATGCTCATGTGGCCCAGGATGTATTCCTGGATGCGAAACAAGTACGCGAGCGCCAGGATTTCGAGCCCGCGCTTCTGCACCGGCCGGACCAGGGATTTGCGATCGGTGATGCCCTTGCGCAGTTGGGCCTCGAAGCGTAGCGCCATGGACACGCCCACCAGCATCAGAAACAGCCGCGACGGAATGCCACCCAGAAATCGCGTCCAGTGATACGCGGGCGTGAGCTTGGCGGCTGGGGAAACCCAGGCATCGTACAGATGGGTCTGGATCATGAGGACGACGGCCGCGCCCCTCAGCCAGTCGACCACGTCCAAACGGGCTCGGGGGGCGGTGGATTTCGGTTTGTCCACGCGCCCTCCTCTTTATCACGTCCCCGGGGCGGTATATCTACGGGCATGGATTCCGGCCCGAATCGCGTCACCACCCTGATCTCGCTCGCATACTCGGTCGACGCGGACGATGCGTTCATGTTTCACGCGCTGGCGGGGGGGCAGGTGGCCGCGCCCGATTTGGTGTTTTCGCATCGGCGCGCCGACACAGCCGAGTTGAATCGCCTGGCGCTGGCGGGTGCGACGGACGTCGTGGCGATCTCGGCGGGGGTCTATCCGCGGGTCGCGGATCGCTATCAGTTG
>PMNO01000649.1 GCA_003161835.1 Myxococcales bacterium
TCGCCCAGTTGTTCAACGGCGAATCGGGTGACGCCCACGGTGGCGGTCTTGCCGTCGATGCGCGCCCATTCGTGATCCTTCGTGTACACCAGATCGTTCGGATATTGAGCGGACATGCGGTTCCCTCCCTGTGCTTCCCTGTCATGCGTTCGTTCGTTCGTTCGTTTCGTGGGTTGGTTCGTTCGGTCTCGCCTGGGTCCTTCTACTTGTGGTCGGGGAATCGTTTCGCGTCAATGCGGACGCTTGTAGAACGGGCCCTTGACCACCTCGGCCTCCACCGGCTTACCCCGACAGTCTATGGTCAGACGTGTGCCGGCGTCCGCCAACCTGATCGGAAGGTACCCCATCCCGAGGTTCTTTCCGACGGTGGGGCCGGGCGCTCCGGAGGTGACCTCCCCGACGCGCGCGCCCGACGGGGCGTCGAGGATCGCATACCCATGGCGGGCGATCCCACGTCCCAGCATCACGAAGCCAGCCAGCTTGCGCAGGACGCCGGCCTCGCGCTGGCGGAGCAGCGCGGCCTTGCCGATGAAGTCGCCGGCGTCGAGCTTCACGACCCAACCCAGCCCGGCCTCGAAGGGAGTGGTCTCCTCGGTCAAGTCGTTTCCGTAAAGCGACAGTCGACCCTCGAGGCGCAGCGTGTCGCGCGCCCCCAGGCCCGCGGGTTTGCCTCCCACGGCTACGGCGGCCGCCACCAGCGTGTCCCAGAGGCGACGGGCATCGCTGGACTGACAGAACACCTCGAACCCGTCCTCGGCCGTGTACCCGGTGCGGGCGATCGAGACCGGCACGCCACCGATGCTGGCGGCATCCAGGATCTCGTACGACTTCAGGTTGCCGAGGGGCGTGGGGGTCACGGTCTGCAGGGCCGCCTCGGCCCGAGGGCCCTGAAACGCGATCAGCCCGGTTTCATCGGAGGCGTTCCAGATGTCACACCAGGCACCGACGTTCTGACGAAACCAGGCCAGGTCCTTGGCGATGTTCGAGGCGTTCACCACGATCATCAGGTGATCGCTCGCGAGCTTGTAGACGATCAGATCGTCGACGATGCCGCCCTCTGGCAAGCAGGCCACCGTGTAGAGGGCCCGTCCGGTGGCCAGGCGGGCGATATCCCCGGTAACGAGGCGCTGCACCGCCTCGATGGCGCGCTCGCCGCGAAAATGCACCTCCCCCATGTGGCAAACGTCGAACACCCCCACCGCCGTGCGCGTGGCGTGATGTTCGTCGATGATGCCGGTCGGATACTGGACGGGCATCAGCCAGCCGCCAAAGTCGATGATCTTCGCGCCCAGCTCCCGGTGAGCGTCATAAAGAGGCGTGACGCGCGGTTCACCGGAGGCTCCCACTCCCTCTCCATCTGGATTCATGAAGGGACGCATCCTGAAAGAAAGGGTTGGCGAATTCAAGGCCTCGTGGCCGGCGTGGCCGGCAACGTCGGATTGTCGGCCTCGATGTACGCCACCAGGAGCTCGGCGATCCGATCCTGGGCGCGCCGGGCGTCGGTGGCCAGCGGGACATCGTTCATGAGGATCGAAAAGATCAGGGGCAGGTGACCGGGAGAGCCCGCGAAACCGGACAGCGCGCTCGTGCCGACCAGGGTGCCTGTCTTGCCGCGCACGAAGCGCTCGGCCGGGGTGTTGCCCATGCGATGACCCATGGTGCCGTCGGTGCCCGCGATGGCCAGCGAGGACATGAACTCGGCCGAGATCCTGAAGTCACGCAGGGCGCCCCGCAGGACCATGACGATCTGCTCGGCAGAGAACCGATTCGAATCGTACAAACCAGAGCCGTTGGTCATCTGGTAGGTGCCCTTGCGGATGCCCAGCGCCGTCAGGTAGCGCGCCACGGCCTCCAGTCCCTTTTCCCAGGTCCCCGGGCGCCCCAGGATCTCCGCGCCGAGCGTACGCAACACCTGCTCGGCCACCAGGTTGTTGGAGCGCTTGTTCAGCTCGTGCGCGACCACGCCCATGGGAGCCGAATAGTTCGTGGCCAGGACGCGCAGGCCCTGCGCCGGCGAGATCCCCAGGCGCGGGGGTTGTGCAACCGTGATCCCACGCCTCTCGAGCAGGGCCTTGAAGGCGTAGGCCGCGAACAGGGGCGGGTTGATGACGCGGCGTTTGTAGCTGCGCGGCTCGCTGCCGAGGCGCACGCGTCCCGATACCACGATCTGCGCGCGCCCCCCCGTCTCGTCCTTGGTGTCGATGGTCGTGAGCGCGGGTCCGGTCGCAGCGGTCACGATCCGGCCGGTCACCGTGAAGGCGGCCGAGGGCGGGTTGACCACCACGCGCGCCGGGGCCCCGGCCCGGACGGCAGGGATCACGGTGATCTCCACGACGTTTCCGTTCAGCGACAGCGCCGCCGAGGGAGCGCGCGAGGGCGAAGAGTCGTTCTTCTGATCGTACGCGGGCCCCACGTGAGTCCCGTCGAAGAAGCTCTCGTCGGCCACGATGGCGCCCCGAACGTGCTTGAGCCCAACGGCCGCGAGCTCGCTGATCATGGCCCCCAGCTCTTCGGGCCCGAGCG
>PMNO01000235.1:0-2654 GCA_003161835.1 Myxococcales bacterium
TCGCCCAGCTCCTCCTCGTCCACCACCAGCTCGGAGCGCGTGCGGCGGTAGGCGATCGTCACGTTCGCCGCTCCGTGCCAAAGGCTGGTTCGCGAGCAGTCCATGGCCGTGTCGCCACCGCCGATGACGATGACGTCGAGTGGGTCGCGCATTCGAGCCCCGAACCGGGAGACAATCAGAAATGACGACGCGGGCCACCGCCAAAGTAGCCGGAGAAGGTGGGGCCGAACGCCAGGCCTCCCTGACCAGTGGTGCAGGCGCCAATCCCCAGATTCCAAGCAGTGGGCCCCCGCGCCGCCGGCGCCCAGGGATTGCGCTCGACGCTACCCAGGATCAGACCGAGGACCGTCCCGGAAAGCGTGCCGATGGCTGCTCCAAACAGGATGTGCTCGGGCTTGTCCGTCTTGAGCGCAGTCAGGCCCCCGATGATGGCACCGGCCACCATTCCGAACCCCCCGCCATAGGACATGCCGCGCATGACCAGGTATCCGCGACCCGGCGCGCGGGAATTGTTGTCGACCATGCCCAGCGTGAAGCCGAGCGCGCCTCCAGCCAGGGCACCGATCCCGGCCCCAGCCACCACAGGACGCCAGTCACTCGAGTTGAGGCCGTTCTCGCGCGCCACCAGGTAGCCCCCGGCCAAGCCAGCGGACAATCCCATGCTGAAACCCCGCATCCCCGTCTCGAACGGAGAGGGCGGAGCCGCGGCAGCCCCGCCCGGAGGCACCGGCTCGACGAACGGCTGAGCCATCGCGGCGGCCGGAACTACCGCAGACGTTACCAGCACACAGATTCCCCCAAGTAGCGCGCCGAGAGCAGGACGAATGGTCATGCAAGCAGTGTGCGTGCGAAATGCCAAACGGGGAAGGCCGGACGAGGCGCTTTTTTGGCGGCGGGGACGTCCCTGACCTGGCCGTCGATCCTGGCCGGTCTTCGCGGGACGCGGACCGGGGCGGCGGGCTATCGCGGGCTCTTGTAGCCGTTGAGGTCACGCGCCACACTTTGCGCGTGGTAAATCTCGACGCGCTCTACCGAGAGCACGCGCCCGCGATTACGGCGTCGCTCGCGCGCTCCTTTGGCGCCCGTCGCCTCGATCTGATCGAGGGCGCCGTCCAGGAGGCTTTCGTCTCGGCGATCGAGAGTTGGGGTACGGAAGTCCCCGCGCGCCCCGGCGCGTGGCTGCAGGTCGCGGCGCGGCGTCGCGTGATCGATGCCCTCCGGCGCGCGACCTGGATCGCGCCGAGTGAAGCGCTCGATCAACTCGAGGCGCCCGTCGCCGTGCCCGATCCCGACGAAGATCTCTTGAAGATGATGTTCGTCTGCTGCCATCCGGCGATTCCACTCGAGAGCGCGCTCGCGCTCGCGCTGCGCACGCTCTGCGGCTTTCCGGTGCCGGCCCTGAGTCGCGCGCTGCGGCTCGACGAAGCCGCCGTGGAGAAGCGCCTGATTCGCGCGCGTCAGATATTGCGAGAAGAACAAGTCGAGCTCGAGCCCGACGGCGAGCTCGACGTACGCGTCGATGGCGTCCTGCGCACGCTCTACGTGTTGTTCCTCGAGGGCTACAGCGCACATGCCGGCGACACGCAGATCGACGAGGATCTGTGCCGCACCGCNNTCGACGCCGCGGGCGACCTCGTCCCCCTCGATCGGCAGGACCGCGCGCGCTGGGACCGCGCGATGATTGCCGAGGGGCTCGAACATCTCGGGCGCGCCTCCACAGGAGACGTCGTGTCACCTTTTCATCTCGAGGCCGCGATCGCGGCGTGCCACGCCCTCGCGCCGACCTACGCGGCGACCGATTGGCGGCAGATTGTCACGCTCTACGATGAGCTGCTCGCGCTCACGCCATCACCGGTCATCGCCCTGCAACGCGCGATCGCGGTCGGACGCGCCAGCGGCGCGCGCGCCGGGTTGCGCGCGCTCAAGGGCCTCGTCGGAAATGACCGTCTCGNNTCCGCGCCGCGCGCGCTGCGTATCGCCGTGCCCTCGAGCTCGCTGGCACGGCTCCCGAGCGCCGCTTTCTCGAGGAGCGGCTCGCGGCGCTGTAACTTTGCCGGCTCCGGTGAGGGTAGCTTCACTACGGCTTCGGAAACGCCCCGAGCATCCGCACCTCGGTGGAGCCGCCGACCTCCGTATGCGGCGATTCGCCGGCGATCGCGCACGCCTCGTCGACGTTGTTGACGCGTACGAGGAAGAACCCGAGCACCGCCTCGCGTCCTTCCGCGAAGGGACCGTCGATGACGAGCCCCGCACCTTTGCGGCGCACCGTCTTGCCGCCCTGCGCGAGCGCCTCGACGCCCGCGTATACCCCGCGGCGCTTGAGGTCGGCGGCCCAGTCGACGAGCTTTTGAAAGAGCGCCTTCGATCGACCTTCGAGCGCGAGCTGCGCCCAATCGACGCCCTCGTCACGGAAGATCAACATCGCCGTCTGGCGGGTGTCGGTTTCGTTGTTGCTGTTGCTGCTGTTGTCGAGGGCCATTGGACGCTCCTTATGCTGCCTTCGGGTAGGGCTCGCCAGTGCCGGTCATCATGTAGCTTGCGAGGCTGCGCAGAAAGTACGGCCACGCCTCGTTGCATCGATCGTAGACTTCATTCTTGGCGGGGTAGCCCGAGTGGGCCAGGTGGACCCGCGTCCCGGTCGGCGTCTCGCCGAG
>PMNO01000235.1:2859-8620 GCA_003161835.1 Myxococcales bacterium
ACAACCCGGTCGTTGATCAGTGCCCGCAGGTGCCGAACGTTGAACGGCTTCTCGACGCGCTGGTTTGGCGTCACATCGAGGAAGGCTTGCGTACGGGCGGTGAATGCCCCTCCGGTGAGGAAGATCATGCGCGCGGCCTGTTCCTGTGCCACGCGAAACAGCGCCGCGTGCAAGTCCATGCCTGTCATCTGCGGCATCATCAGATCGCACAGGATCACGTCGAAGCGCTCTCCGGCGGTGATGCGCCTGAGTGCCTCGCCCGCGCTCCGGAGAACGACGACGTCGTGTTCGGCGGACAGGGTCCGTTGAACCGCCGCCGCGATCATCGGCTCGTCGTCGACCACCAGGATCCTGCCGCGCCTTCGGGCGGCAATATCGAGGGCGAGTAGTGGCTCTTCCTTGAGCACCTCGGCGCGCGCGGGCGGCAGCGAGATCCGGAAGGCCGTCCCCTGGCCAACCTCGCTCCTCACCTCGATCGAGCCCCCGAAGCCGGTGACGATGCCGTGGCAGATGTACAGGCCAAGGCCGGTCCCGACGCCGACCGGTTTGGTGGTGAAGAAGGGCGAGAACAGCTGACGCAGCACGTCCGGTGGCATGCCCGCGCCCGTGTCGGCGATCTCGACCACGGCGCCCCCGCCCACATCCATGGATGTGGAGATGCGGATCTCGTTTTTCTCGGCGCGGCCATCCTCGATCGCTTGGGCGGCATTGACGATCATGTTCAGGAACACCTGGCCCAGACGAGACTCGTTGGCCTCCACCAAGGGCGTCTTGCCATAGTTCGTCACGAGGCGCGCGCGATGCCGAATCTCGTTCCCCGCCATCCGCAGCGTTGACTCCATGACCCGCTGGATGTCGACGGGGCCCGTCTTGTCATCCTCGGAGCGCGAGAAGATCTTGAGGTTGCCGACGATGTTCCGAATGCGATCGGAGGCCTCGCGCGCATCTTCCAGCTCTTCTCGGATTGCGCCGAACTCGGTGGTCAGGCCCAGCTCTCGAGCGCGTTCTTCGAGCTCGACCGCGGCCAGGTCCAGATTGGCCATGACGCAGGCCAGAGGGTTGTTGATCTCGTGTGCCACACCGGCTGCAAGCGTCCCCATCGAGGCCATCCGCTCCGAGACCATCAGCTGGGCCTGCATCCTCTTCTGCTGGACCCGAAGTGTCGCGGCACGCAACTCCCGTTCAATGGCCGGAACCAGACGACCGAGCTTGGCCTTCGACATGAAGTCGTGAGCGCCAGCATGGAGCGCCGCCACGGCGATGTCCTCGTTCACCGTCCCCGAGACGATGATGAACGGTAGGTCGAGCTTTCGCTCCTTCAGCACGGCGAGCGCTGCGGGCGCGCTGAACTGAGGCATCGTGTAGTCCGATATCACCACGTCCCAAGGCTGCCTCGCCAATGCGGATGACATCGCCTGCGCGGTATCCACCCGCTCAAATGAGACGTCGAAGCCGCCGCGCCGGAGCTCTCGCACCACGAGCACGGCGTCTTCCGCGGCGTCCTCGACGATCAGCGCGCTGAGCGTCCTCGGCGATGTCTCCCCCATGATCTAGCGCACCCGCTCACGTTGGTTTGCAGTTCATTGTTCGATCTTGGGCGGCTGGTTGAGCAGCAGCCAGTACATGCCCAGATCCCGCACCGCGGCGGCGAATCCCTCGAAGTTCACAGGTTTTACGATGTAGCTGTTGACGCCGAGCTTGTAGCTCTCGATCACATCTCTTTGTTCCTTGGATGAGGTCAGCACGACGACCGGGATCATGCTGGTGCGTGAGTCGCCCTTCATGCGCTTGAGCACCTCCAGGCCGTCAACCTTGGGCAACTTCAGATCGAGCAGGACGACTTTCGGGCCATCCTCCAGCTTCCGGCCCAGGTGCGGGCCCTCGCCAAAAATGAAGTCCAGGGCTTCCGCGCCGTCACGGGCGATCTCGATGTGGTTGGTCAGGTTGGCCTTCTTCAAGGCGCGCAGGGTCAGCTCGAGATCCTCCGGGGTGTCCTCGACGATGAGTATCTCCACCGCTTGTTTCAGGCTCATGACTTCGTTTCTCCTCCAAGGGTGAAGTAAAAGGTGGCGCCGTGATCCACGGACGCTTGGGCCCACACCCGCCCCCCGTGACGATGGACCACGCGCTGCACGATGGCCAGGCCGACCCCCGTACCCTCGTAGTCCTCCGCGCGGTGCAAGCGCTGGAACACCCCGAACAGCTTGTGGGCATATTGCATGTCAAAGCCCGTCCCATTGTCGCGAACGAAGTAGGTGTTCGTGTCGTTGAGCGCGGTGCAGCCAATTTCCACGATCGCTGGTTTGCACTTGCGCGTGTATTTCAGGGCATTCGAGATCAAGTTGAGCCAGACCTGTTTCAACAGGGCTGAATCGCCGAGGCAGGGTGGCAGCTCGCCCGTGTGAACCTCGATCTGCCTGTCCTGCTGCGGGGGATTCAGCTCTTGCAGAACCGTGCGCACCAGCACGTCCATCGCCACCGTCTGGGTTTTCAAGACTTGCCGGCTCAAGCGGGCAAATTCGAGAAGGTCGTCAATCAACTCTCCCATCCGCTGCGCGCCCTTGCTGATCGTTTGCAAATAGCGCCGCCCTTCCTCCGGCAACTGCGGTCCATAGTCTTCCAGCACCGCCTGAGAAAATCCGTCCATCGTACGCAAGGGCGCGCGTAGATCGTGTGAAACCGAGTAGGAAAACGCCTCCAGCTCCTTGTTCGCCGCTTCGAGCTGTTCCGTTCGTTCAAGGACACGTTGCTCGAGCTCGGAGTTGAGCTGATTGAGTCTCTCCTCCGCCGTCCGTCGCTCGATCGTGGCCCAGCAACGTTCCACCACCTCCTGAACGACCAAGATCTCGTCAGGCTTCCAATCGCGCGGGGTCGCCTGATGCACGGCCATCATGGCCCGAAGGACGCCATCCTTCACCAGCGGGCAGGTGATGATCGCCTTGATGCCGATGGCGNNGTGCTCGCGCAGCCGTCGGTGTAGTCGTGCAGGATCGTGAACCTGTCGCCGTCCTTCTCCACATCGGCGTAGGCACAACGGGAGGCATGCAGGTGCTTGCCCAGCATCTGGGCCGTCACCGCCATGATCTGAGCCGGAATTGCCAGGGGGCGCGTCGCCTCGGCCAGATCGTTTAGAAAGCGGAAATATTCCTCGCTCTTGCGGACGGCCTGCTCGCCGCGCTTTCGCTCGGTGATGTCGTTGAAGAGAACACCGACTTTTCGACTTTCGGGGCCCCCGACCCGGAAAGCACACACGTCGAAGTAGCGCCCCATCGCCTTGGCCTCGCTCTCGAACTGCGCCGGCTTCCCGGTCAGCGCGATTTGTCCGTAGATCTCGAACCAGTACCGCTCATGGCCAGGGATAAGCTCGCTCACCAGCCTTCCTTGCACGTTGTGCAACCCGGTCTGCCGCTCAAACGCTGGATTGATTTCCAGGAACCGGTAGTCCAGCGCCTTCTTTTCGCCCTCGTCAAAGATCATCTCGATCGTGCAGAACCCTTCGTTCAGCGCCTCGAACAGGGTGCGATAGCGCGCCTCCGACTGGCGTATCTCGGTGTCCGCCTGCTTGCGCGCCGTGATATCTCGATAGTTGACCGCGATGGCCCGCACCGCGCGATGCTCCAGCAGGTTGGTCGCGACGCAATCCATCCAGCGCCAGGAGCCGTCCTTGTGGCGGACGCGCACCTCCGCGGCAAGCGTCAGGCCTGGAGTTGACGACAGCGGAGCGAAACTTTCGGCGGCCGTGGCGACATCGTCGGGATGGATCATTTCGAAGCTGTTGTGTCCAACCAACTCCTCAGGGTGGTAGCCCAGCACCCGCATGACGGACTGGCTCTCGTACAGGATCACGCCCTCCGCCGACAGCAAATGCACCGCGTCCCATCCATTTTGCTCCAGCGCCTGGAAGCGCTCCGCGCTGGCCCGCAACGCCGCCTCGGCGCCCGAAGTCTCGACCATTGCAGCCAGCCGCTCGCGTTCAGCGGTTTCACGTCTGAGGATCGGCCGCAGAATGACGGTGAGCAACAATGTCCCGGCCGCCANNCTTGCTCCGGGAGGGTGTAGAGCTCCGCGCGAATGTCAATCCATGTGGCGACCGCCAGCGGGAGCAACGAGACGCTGGCGAGCAGGGCCGTCAGCTTCACCCGCAGCGGCCAGTCCGCGGGGCGGAATATTGCGGTCATGCGCTGTCCTCCACGGGTGGAGGGCAAGCGAAGGCCGCCGAGCCCGACTGCTTCGACAAACGGCGTCCCCTTGCGTGAGCGCACGAAATCTTGAAATCCCCTCTCCAGCGCGACTCATGCGCCCGATACAAGCGTGTTTCCCCGGTGAATGGCCGCAGGACAAACTTGAGCCTCGCTCAGCAGCCTCAAACCGATCCGGCCACCACTACGACCGCGCGCGAGCCCAGGTGTCGAACCCAGACGGCGTTGAACCCGGGCCGCCGCCCCCTATCTTGGGTCGCGACCACGGAACAACTGACGACACTCAAAACCGAACCCACCAACTCCTCTCACGTATCAATGCTTACACTCCTCGGATCATCCACGCAATGAAACTTGTCGACGCGCGGTCAGATGGCGACAGACGCGGGCGCGATCCCGATGGCCTTCACCGGACAATGGGGCGCACAGCGACCCAGGTTTCCTCACTCCGGGCGAAGAAGCGAAGAAGCGTCCCGCGATCGCGACCGCGTCCNNCTGCTGGCCATCGGGGCGTCCTGCTTCCTGCTTGCCTGCGATGCGAGCGCGAATCGTGATCACCTTGGCGGTGTGGGGGGCGGCGCGGGCGGCGATGGGGCGGTCACAACCTCGGTGGCTGGCGATGCTGGAACGGGCGGCGCTGGAACGGGCGGCGCTGGAAATCCAACGGGGGGCGCGACGACACCGACGAGTGGCGGCGGCGATGGCGGCGTAGGCGGTTCAAACGCCCCTCTTGCACCCGGGATCATCTGCGACGGCTCGGAGGAGATCCGGCTCGTC
Source organism: Myxococcales bacterium (assembly GCA_003161835.1). Lineage (GTDB taxonomy): Bacteria > Myxococcota_A > Polyangia > Fen-1088 > Fen-1088 > FEN-1088. The sequence goes on from PMNO01000235.1 coordinate 7,836, forward strand.
CTGGGACAAAGCGGTGGTTACCCTCTTTGGGACTCGGGGTTTACCGAACCCGAGGGGATGCAGACCGTTGCCTATCTCGACGGCAAGTGTCGGTATCTGGTCCGGCCGCGCCGCGGCGGCAGCCTTGTGCTTGGGCAACTCTCCGCGACGGACGCCGCCGAGTTGGCGGACGACATCGGGTGGGGCCGCCTCGGAACCCTCTCCAGCTGGAAAGGGTTCCCTTGCAACGATGCTCCACATGACTTTGTCAACGACGGCGATTACTCGGTGGGCCTGGCCGGTTGCGAGATCAATGTTCCGCCGGAGCTCATGCTGGTCATTGCCAACGAGCGTCTCTGGTTTGCCCGTCTCGCCGCCGCGGGAACGCCTTTCGTCGGTGCCGTTGGCGCGGTGGCGGTCTTGCCGATCGTCCCGACTCCGAGTCCGTTTGCTCCACCACCGACGACCTCGAAGCCGTGGCCGCTCGCGATAGATCTCGCGACATTGGTCGTGCCCCCCGACGCGCTACGCACCGGTCTCGGATTGAAGGTGACACTCTTCGAATCTGCGGCCGACACCGCGGCTCTTCGGGACTTGAGCGCCGCCGCGGGTTCGAACTCGATGACTCTGACCTCCGGCGGAAAGACATACTGGCTGCTGCTGCGCGACGAAGTGCCCGCCGCCACGGAAACTTTCATCAGTGCCTTCTGGGATCGGGCGCGAACCCGTTGCCTTCGGGGGCTCTGTCCGTAGGACCGCGGCGCAACCTACTTGGGCGCTTGATACCCGCGCCACAGCCAGACCAG
>PMNO01000572.1:0-125 GCA_003161835.1 Myxococcales bacterium
GCGGGCTTGAATCCGGCAATCTCGGAGGGTGCCATGGCCGGCAGCGGCACGTACACGGCGCCCGCCGCTCCGGCCGTGCCCCCTGCTGCCGCCCCACCCTTCCCGCCGGCCGCCCCGGCTCCGCC
>PMNO01000572.1:167-8846 GCA_003161835.1 Myxococcales bacterium
CTGCCCGTGTTGCCGCCGCTGCCGGGGCCGATCCGACCGCCGCTGCCACTGTCCTGGCCGCCACTGCCCTTCCCACCAGCGTCGACGACATCACCGCCGCCCGTGTCACCGCTCCTGTCTGTTCGGGTATCGATGTGACCACTGCTGCCTTGGGGAGTGTCAGGGCCACCGGCGTCCTTCGCCCCCCCCGACCCGCCGGCCGCACCCCCACTCCCCGGCGTTGCCACTGGCGTCGTTCCCGCCTCCGGGTGATGCCCGCCGAGCGCGCCATAGTCGTAGCCGCAACCAAACCAGATCGAGGGCAACGCGATCAACAATAAGAATAAGTAATGTCGCACTTCCCCCCCTTTCCGACTAAGACCGGCAAAATAGCACATGACATTGTGCACTCGGCCGTCCTTCGCGCTTGAGGCTCATTTTTCTTTTGGCGCGCCGCGGGATCACCGCGCGCTTCGGGTTTCCGAGTGTCGGGTAGCGCGGGTGCTACCGGTTTGGCAGCGTGCGTGGCGAGCGTCGTCCTCTTGCGGCGCGTTCCGGAGCAACGCGAGCCTTGGCGCGGGCGTTATACTGTCGGTGCAATGGATTCCATTCTTCGTCCCGCGTTCATCGTTGACGCAGTCCGCACGCCGATTGGACGGCACGGCGGGACGTTGGCCTCCCTGCGTCCCGACGATCTGGCCGCCATCGTCATCGCCGAATTGGTGCGGCGCACCGGGGCCGACCCGGCGGGNNGTCAATCGGTTGTGTGGCTCCGGCCTGGCCGCGGTGATCGACGCGGCCCGCGCGGTGGCGGTGGGGGAGGCGGAGCTCGTGATCGCCGGTGGCGTCGAATCGATGACGCGTGCGCCGCTGGTGATGGCCAAGGCCGCCGAACCTTGGGCGCGCGGCAACACGACGGCGTACGATTCGACCCTGGGCTGGCGCTTCGTGAATCCCCGCATGGAGGCGCTTCACGGCACGCACGCGCTTGGCGAGACCGCCGAGCTGGTGGCGGAGATGCACAAGGTCGGACGNNCGGCCGGACGATTCGCGGCCGAAATTTGCCCGGTGGAGGTTCTGACCCGCAAGGGGCTCACCCAGACCATCGACGTTGACGAGCACCCGCGGCCCGAGACGACGGCCGCGGATCTGGCCGCGCTGCGCCCCGTCTTCCGAAAGTCAGGGGGCACCGTGACCGCCGGCAATTCCTCGGGTATCAACGACGGCGCCGCGGCCATCCTGGTGGCCTCGGAGGCCGGACTGCGGAGCCTCACCGGCGCGCACCGCCAGCCCCTGGCGCGCGTGATCGCGTCTGCCGTCGCAGGTGTGGAGCCCCGCACCATGGGTCTTGGCCCAATCCCGGCCACCCGCAAGCTGCTGCAGCGNNGCCGCCCAGGCGATTCCGTGTATCCGCGCCCTGGGATTCGACCCCGCGCGCGTGAACGTGAACGGGGGCGCCATCGCGATCGGGCATCCCCTCGGTTGTTCCGGCGCGCGGCTGGCGGGCACCTTGGCGCACGAGTTGGTCAGGCGTGGTCACGGAAGCAATCTGGCCAGCGCGCCCCGCTACGGATTGGCGACCATGTGCATTGGCGTCGGACAAGGGATTTCGTTGCTCATCGAACGAGCCGGCTGATGAGCACGAAACGCGAACGCAAGGCGCCGCCTCTGACGGAGGGCGCGATGGAAATCGTCGCGCTGGCGGCGCACGAACTGAAGAACGCCCTGGGAGGAATCGGCGTGGCACTGGCGCGATGCGAGCTGCGCTTGCAAACGGGCAAAGCCGTCACGACCGATGACCTCACGGCCGCTCGCCTCGAAGTCCGGCGCCTGTCCGCGTTGGTCAACGACTTGCTGGACGGTGCCCGGGTCGATCTGGGTGCCGTCCACTTGCAACCCGCGCCGATGGACGTGGCGGCCCTGACCCACGAGGTGGTCGAGATGTTCCAAGCGGCGCGCGGGCGACCAGTGACTCTGGACGTACCGGTCACGCCCTGGGTGATCGATGCGGACAGCGAGCGGCTGCGTGGCGTGTTGGTGAATTACCTCGAGAACGCGATCAAGTACGCGCCAGCCCCGGCGGAGATCGCCGTGTCCGTGAGGCAGGCGCCCGCGCCCGGCCGCGTGCGCATAGCGGTGCGCGACGAAGGCCCGGGCGTCCAGACCGAGGACCAGGCGCGATTGTTTCAGCGATTCTTTCGCGCGCCCGCGGTGGCACGGCGGACCGGAGGTTTGGGCCTGGGCCTCTACCTTTGCCGCGCCATCGCGGAAGCCCACGGCGGTGCGGTCGGCGTGGAGAGCACCCCGGGAGCGGGCGCGACCTTCTGGATAGACCTGCCGGGGTGACCGACGGTCCCGCGGCCTTGCGGCCAGGCAGGTGGCCCGGAGATGCCTTGCCCCGATCGTGCCGGATCGCTATCCTGGCGCGGCAAGACGGAGACCAAATCAGGTGCCACGCGATCCGAAGATTACGCCGATTACGCGCCACGATCCGCGGACATTCTATGCCACGCGCGTGACCCGAACCCAGGCGGGTGAATCCTGGGATCTGTGGTCGGTCGAGGATGGGCGACGCATCGGCTTCTTGTCGGTCGTCGATGACGGCCACGTCGTCTATGCGCTGGCCAGTGTCAAGCGCGGCACGTCCCACGAGGAGGTCGCGGATCTGGTCGAGGGTTTCTTCACGCCGTCGTCCACCGATGCGCACAATCGCGAGATCATCATCTCCGACTACGACGAAGAACCCGAAATGCTCGAGTCCGAGATTCGCCAGGCCTGACAACGTTGTATTGTCGGGCGCGATGTCAGCCGCGCCTGTACCGCCGGGGCCGTTTCGAGGGTTTGCTCCCTTCGACGAGGCCGCCGCCGAGGTCTTCTTCGGGCGCGCGCCCGAGACGGAGGAATTGGTCAATCGCGTTCTGAGCGCGGACGTCCGCGTCGTCACGGTGACCGGCGAAAGCGGCGTGGGCAANNCCCGCCGGCCCCGGGTGAGGCGGCCGCCGACCATGCCGCCCGTTTGGCGCACGAATCCCGCTCGGGATTGGTGCTCATCGTCGATCATCTCGAGGACGCCTTGTGCGATGACGCGCCCCCCGCCGCCGCGACGGCGCTCGGCGCATTCCTGTCCCGGGTCGCCGAAGGCGGGGGCGCCAAGATACGCTTGGTGTTGATCATCGACCGCGCGGCGTTCGCGCGGCTCGAAGACTTGCGTCTGCCGCCCGCCGTTCGACCGGCGACCGGTTCCTGGTACACCGTTGAACGCCTCGAACCATCCGCGGTGGCGGAGATCCTGGACCGAACCGCGGTTCACGCGGGAACGTTCTTCGAGGCCGGACTGTCCGCGGTGATCGCCGCCGATCTGTGCGCCGACCAACTCTGTCTGCCGCTCGATCTCCAGCTGTGTGCGCGCGCGATGGTTGATGCGCGCATGACGTCGGCCCGCCGCTATCAGTCCGGGGGAGGAATCGCGACTTTGCGCGCGATGTTCTTCGAACACGCTCTGGCGGGAGCACCGCCCGGGGCCCGACGCGTGCTCCTCGATCTCGCCGGTCATCCACCGTCGCCGCTCGCGGATGTGGAGGCTCGCACGTGCCTGCCACATCCCATTGTCGCCCAGGCCATCCAGGTGCTCGCCGACCACGGCATATTGCAGCGACGGGCGGGCGAGCCCGACGCGCGGATCGCGCTGGCTCACCCCGCGTTGCGGCCCTACGTCGAATCCTTCGGCATCGAGGACCGCGCGCGCACGGAGTCCGCTCGCCGGCACCTGCGGGTTCGCATGGGCACGGGCAGCCGCTTGACGGTGCGCGAGCTCATCGCGGTCAGGCGATTCTTGGGGCCGAGGTTGTCTCCCGCGGAACAGGACGTGTTCACGCGCAGTCTGCGCCGCCACATCATTCAACTATCCGTGGTGGCGGGCTTGGTGATCGTTTTGGGAACGACGATTCTGCTCGACGCGCGACAGGCGTACGTGCTCGGTTTCGATCCGCTCGGCGCTGGCACGCCAGCCGTTGCCGCGGCGGAGGGGCGCGAAGGCAAGGGTAGCCGGGCCAGCGCGGCTTCCAGGGTGGTGGTACGAGCGGGCCGTCCCCGGCGCGGCCTTGCGGCGCTGTTCTCACGGTCGATTCCCGGCGGCCGGATCTTCGCCGACACCGGATTCTCCGCCGCAGGTCTGGTGCCGGCCGCCGCCGCCCGCATTTCAGAGGGGCAAGCCGGGGGGACCCTCGAGCCCCTCCAGCCGGGCAGCGTCCCCAATTGGCTGCGTGAGGTGATCAACGGCCTGCGCCCGGTTCCCCGCGGCGTCGCGAAAGCCTTGGTAGGAGACGCCGACGGAGTCACGTCCCTGAAGCACGCTTTTTCGGAACCGCTCACGCGGCGCGAGACGCTGGATGCCCTCGCCGTGATCGGCCACGGACGCGCGGGCGAGGACGAAATCCTGGCCGGCGCGCTCGGAGATGCAGCCCCCGAAATCCGCCGCCGCGGCGTCGAAGTGGCGGCCGAAATCGACCGCCGGCTCGGCAATGGCGCGCACGCCTCCATTCTACGCGGCGCCCTCGCCGACAAGTCGCCGGACGTGCGCATGGCTGTCTTGCGTGAGCTCGGCACCTTGCCGGCCCGCGAAGCCGCCGACATTCTGACGGTGGCGCTCGCCGATCAGGACCCGGTGCATCGACGCGCCGCCGAAGACGCCACCTTGGCCCTGGCCGCCCGCGATCCCGAGGCCGCCGCAGGGGCCGCGGAACGGCTGCTGGAGAGTCCCGATGGATCGGCGCGCCGGAACGGATTGCCACTCCTCGAGCGGATCGCGGGCCGGGCTCCGGCCGCGTGCGCCGCCGTGCTGGAGCGCCTGGCGGGCAACATCAAGGCCCCCGAGGAGGCGCGCGTGACTGCCTTGCTTGTTCTGCGCAAAGCAGGGCCTCCATCGGCATCATTGAAGCCCGCCCTGGAACAGGCCGTCAGCCAATCGGCATCGCCGCGCTTGCGGGCGGCCGCACTGCCGCTTTACGCGCGACTCATCGACCCCTTGCGCGCCGAGGAGATTGCGCGCGCCGAGATGAAGGGCCAGCCGGCCGCGCGCGCGGCGGCCGCCGCCGTGTGGGGAGCCGTCGCCGTGACCCGTCCTGACCTGGCTACNNCCCTACGCGATCGGCGCAATGCTGGGCAAGTCGATCAAGCTGGCGCGGCCCGCGGTGCGGCGTCAGATGGTGGAAGCCCTGGGGCACCTGGGCGAAACGCGCCCCGCCGCGGCGCTCCCACCCCTGGCACACGCGCTGAAAGATCCCGACGCGGCAACGCGCGCGGCGGTCGCGACATCGTTCTGCTGGCTTGCACGCAAGAATGCGGTCGCCGCTTCGCCGTATCTACGCATCGCCGCCCGCGACGATTCCCGCGAGGTGAGAACCGCGGCCGCGGCATGCCTGGACGATCTCGTGGCTGGCGATCCCCAGGGCGGCGTGAAGATGGCAACCGAGCTGGCCGGGGCCAGCGAGCCCGCCGTCCGCGCGGCGGCGGGGTTATCGCTGGGGCGCCTGGCCGCACGCGCACCGGATACGGCGTTGGGACCGCTGTTCAAGCTTCTCATTGATCCGGATCCGGCGGTTCGGGACGCAGCGGCCCGCGGTCTTTCGACATTCGGCGAGAGCGGCGCCGGGGGGCCCGGTTTCGCGGAATCGAAGCGGGGCATGGAGGCCGAGCGGGCCCTCATCGCGGCGCTGGGGCAAGGCGACGTTGTCGAACGCCATCTGCTGATCGTGGCGGCGGCAAAGAATCGGCTGTCGGGGGTGCTGCGGCAGGCGGCCACCGACGCGGACCAATCGGTGCGTCTGGACGCCGTGCAGGCCGCGGGGGCACTGGCGCCACCGGCGCTGGACGTCGTGCGCGAAGCGGTCGACGATCGTTCCCCCGCCGTCCGCGGGGCCGCGACGCGGATCCTGGCCGCGACGTCCGGGGGAGGGGCCAAGGAAGTGTTGCCCATCTATGAAGCGGCGTTGCACGGGGGCGACCACGCCGCGCGCATGGCGGCCATCGTTGGCCTGGGGGAGCTGTCGGGGGCAGGCGACGCCGCCGCTCACTTGCTCGACGAGGCGCTTCAGCAGCGCAGCGAATCCCTCCGCGCGGCGGCGGCCGAGGCCCTCGGCCGCCTGGCCGAGCGATCTTCCGGCGCGGCGTTGCCCATCCTGGAACGCGCGTTGCACGATTCGTCCTACGACGTGGTCAGCGCCGCGGTGCCCGAATTGGCGGCGGCGTGGTCCCACCGGCTGACGTCCGAGGCGCTCGCGACCACGTTGGAAGAATCGGAGGCCGACAGCGCCCGGAGATTCGCCGCGCTCGAGGCCCTTGTCATGCAGGCGGAACGCCCGAAGAACCCCGGGAGTGCCGCGGCGGTGGCGTCCCTCAAGCGCGTGGCCGAGCAGGGGCCCCCGCTGGCACGCCTGGCGGCGCAGCTGGGACGCGCCTTTCTCGGCACGCCGTCAGCGGATATTCATACCTTCGTCTCGCGCCTGCTGGGCGAGTGAAAAGCCGCTTCTATCTACGGGCACCAGTCGGTGGCTGAATAGTCCGCCTCCGCGCTGCCACGACAGATCATCTCCGACGCCCGATTGTAGTGATCGGTGAAGAACTGCTGAAAGGCCGCCTTGTCGAACGCGCATGCCCGCAGGGTCCATGTCCAAGCCGTGGCCGCCCACCGTACATCGAGCGTCGGATCGGGCGCCAAGATGACGCGCGGCTTTTCGTTCCCGCACGACGGGTCGTTCATCGGCAGCGCATCTATCCAGGCCTGGGCCGCCGCCACTTCGGTCGGGCAGCCCCCGGGACAGTTGTAGACCACCTCGACCGCGCCGTGTTCCAGGCCATGCACCAGAAAACCCCACGGCACAGGCTGGGCGTACGTCTTGTACACCGGCCAGACGGGATAGTGCGGACCCGATGAGGGAGGCACGGTCTTGTAGCTGGTTGCCGAGCAAACCACGAGATGCGTCGCGCCCTCGTCGGGGTGCATGGCGACACCGAGGTTCGTTCCGGATCCCGGCAAGCAGGTGGCTGGGCTTCCCCCCGCGCCGCCGCCCGTTCCCGCGTGTCCGCCGGTGCCGGGGAGCACGGTGGCGCCACCGCCGCCTTTACCCGCGCCACCTGGCTGGCCACCGCCGCCNNCGCCGCCGGTCCCGGTGCTGCCGCCCGTCTGTGCGCCCGGTTGAAGAGCCTGGTCGTCACAACCCGCCGCCGTCGCGGCGCAGACGGCGAGGATCAACACCACCCGCGCGTTCGCGCGCAACATGTTCATGGTCAGGCTCACGATCATTGGCTCACCGACGGCGGACCGACATCCCTCGGTCGATCTCGCGTTGCCCTTCACGTTTCCTCTGGTCATCTCGTTTGTCCCATTCCTGCTTGCCACGCACCAGAGCAATTTCGGCCTTCACGCGCCCCTTCTTCTCGTAGAGCGAAAGCGGCACGAGTGTATACCCCTTCTCGCGGATCTTCCCCGCCAGACGATCGATCTCGCGCCGGTGCAACAGCAGCTTGCGCCGTCTGCGTGGCTCATGGTTCCGGCCGTGAGAAAACGCGTACACGCCGATGTCCACGTGGTGCAACCAGGCCTCGCCCTTGTCCACATCCACGAAACCATCGACCAGCGTCACCTTGCCGTCCCGAATCGACTTCACCTCGGACCCGGCCAGCACCAATCCCGCCTCCAATGTTTCGTCGACGTGATACTCGTGCCGCGCCCGCCGATTGCGTGCCAGCACCTTGACTTCCTCCGTTGCCGCGCCGGTCGGTCTCGCCATTGTTCCCTCGTCTCGGTCTTCAGATCCGCGGTCTCGCGTGAGTGCGTTTGAAATGGGCGGGTATCCGCAAGACCAAGACAAGGGAAACTACCAGATGCGTTGGAAATCGGGGGGACGGTGGCGGGTCCGCGGCCAACAGGGGCCTGCGCGGCCTGACATAATTGTGCTATGCGGACCAGGGTCGACATCACTGAACGCGAAGGGCGGCACCNNAAGAGGCGGCATATCGTTCTGCTGCCGTCGTGCGACGACCCTATTGGTGGTCGCCGCGGCGTGGGCCGTCGGTGGTTGCAACGCCGCCGGTTCGGGGACACCAGCGGTGGCAGATCCTCCCGCCGCCCAATCGTTCGAAGTGGAGGCGACGTTCTCTTGGGCACCTTTCGAAAATGGCGACATTCCGGCGGCCCTGTTTCCGAANNCACTGAACGCGAAGGGCGGCACCCGGCGCGCACGAAGCGTCGCCGGCGACCCGTGATGGACGGGGGCGCGCCGCTTCCCGGAATCGATCTCATCATAGAGCCATGACCATAAGAGGCGGCATATCGTTCTGCTNNATTCCGGCGGCCCTGTTTCCGAACAAGACCCGTTTCACGATGACGCTCGATCGCGCGACGCCCGGGCGGGAAACCGTGCTCATCGGAGGTGCAGGCGCGACGGCCCAGGCCCCGGTCGTGATCGATGGGCACGGGGAGATCGCGTACGCCGCCGCGGATCCGGCGCTGCTCGATGCGCTGCAAACGACCCTTCAGTTCGCATTCAACCCGCCCTTCGCGTCCGGCTGCGCCCAGGTGAGCCGCGTTTCGTTTACGAAAATGGATCTTGTCATCGCGGGCGACCCGATCTCGGGAACGGCGAGTGGCTTTGCGGGCTACTCGGGGGGCGACTACCTTGGAACGCGGGCCTTCACGTCCAC
>PMNO01000100.1 GCA_003161835.1 Myxococcales bacterium
CTCGGCGTAGGCGTCGTGGGCGGCAGTCCGTGGCTGCGTCGCGGCGCCGCGATGCAAAGTGGCCCGGGTGGCGGCCGCCACATCCTTGAAGGCTCCGACGCCGACGGCCGCCAACAAAGCGGCCCCGAACGCGGGACCTTCTTCTTGATCGACTGGCACCACGGGCTTGCCCGAGATGTCCGCCTCCAGTTGCCTGATGAACGCAGCCTTCGCGCCGCCGCCCGTGAACAGGATCTCGGGGATCGCGAGCCCGAGAGCCGCGATGATCTCCTGACAATCGCGCAAGCCGAAACAGATCGCCTCCAGCACCGCGCGCGTGAGATGCGCGCGGGTGTGCGCCAATGACAACCCAACGAAGGCGCCCCGCGCATCCGCGTCGCGGTGGGGCGTCCTTTCGCCTTGCAGGTAAGGAAGAAAGGTCAGCCCCGCCGCGCCGATGGCAATCCTTGCTGCCTCTCGGTTCAGAAGCGTGGCCGCGTCCTTCTTCCTGGCGAGCTCCCGAGCGAGTTCGCGCTGATGCCACGCGAACGCCGCGCCGGCCGACAACATGACGCCCATGACGTACCAAAGTTGGGGAACTGCGTGGCAGAAGGTGTGCGCGCGCATCTGCGGATCCACAAGCGGGCTCGCCGTGGGAGACAGGACCGTCCCCGAGGTACCCCAGCTCGCGACGACGGCGCCAGGCGCCACCGCGCCGACGCCGATCGCGCCGCACGCGTTGTCAGCGCCGCCACCCACGACCGGTGTCCCCGCGGCTAGACCCGTCAGCGCGGCGACCTTCGCCGTGACCCGGCCCAAGATCTCGGACGATCCGCCGAGCTCCGGCATCAAGCCGAGCGACAGGTCCATGGCCCGGGCCATCTCACCGCTCCACCGTGTGCGTGCCACGTCGAACAGCAGCGTACCCGAGGCGTCCGATGGCTCCGCGGCCATGACGTCCGTCAGGCACAGACGGATGTAATCCTTTGGCAGCAGCACCTTGGTCAAGCGTGCGAACGCCGCCGGCTCGGTGTCGCGCAACCACAGGATCTTCGGCAACGTGAATCCCTCGAGCGGCGGATTGGACACCCAGCTCCGCAGNNTCACACCACAGCAAGGCCGGCCGGATGACCTTGCCCGCGCGATCCAAGAACACGGAGGTGTGCATTTGCCCGGACAACCCCACGGCCTCGATGCTGGAGCGCCGGCCGCCGACGGCGCGCTTGATGACCCGGGTCGCCGCTTTCCACCAGTCGCGCGGGTCCTGTTCGGCCCAGCCCGGATGCGGGGCGCGCAGGCGCAACGGTTCGCTGGCGCGGGCCGTGGTGCGCCCGCGTTCGTCGACCACACAAGCCTTGACGCTGCTGGTCCCGATGTCCAGGCCCAGAAAATGGCGTCGCGCGACCGCCATGACCTAGCGGACGCCGAGCAGAACTTCGGTGGTCATCTGATCGAGCCGCTCGTACTCGTATCCGCGCGCCGCCATCTGGGCCACATCGAAGGTGTGCGCCTTCAAGGTCGTGGCCAGCGCGCGGTCGTACTTGACGCCCGGCCCCACGCCGGCGACCGGCGTCGTGCCCCGCTGCTCCAGCGCGCGCAGGATCTCGCGGATCTCGGGATCGGCGTGAAACCTCGCCACCTTCTCCTTCAAGATGTTGTACGAGCGCATGCTGGCGTAGGCGAAATCCCAAACGCCCTGCTCGTCCTCGGTGCGGTANNCCCTTCTGATCCTCGCTCGCGAAGCGCAGATCCTGATCGTAGCGGCCAGGCTTCTGCCCGTTGAGGTCAATGTGAAACAGCTTGCCCGCTTCCAGCGCCTGGCCGACGCCGTGCGAGAAATCGAGACCCGGCATCTGCTCGTGGGCCACCTCGGGGTTCACCCCGACCATGTCGGGATGATCCAGGGTGTAGATGAACGCCAGCATGTGTCCCGTCGTCGGCAAGAAGATATCGCCACGGGGTTCATTGGGCTTGGCTTCGAGGGCGAACTTCAGGTTGTACTTGTTGTCGCGCACATACGAGGTCAGGAAATTCATGGCCTCGCGAAAGCGTTTGATCCCGTCCTGCGGCGTCTTGCATGCGTTGGTCTCCAGGCCTTCGCGCCCGCCCCAGAACACATACGTCGTCGCGCCCAGCTCCACACCCAGATCGATCGACCGCATGGTCTTCTGCAAAGCGAACGCGCGCACGCCGGCGTCGTTGCTGGTGAATGCGCCCTCGCGAAACACAGGTTGCGAGAACAGGTTGGTGGTGGCCATCGGAACCTTCATGCCCGTCTCGCTGAGAGCGCCCTTGAATTCCCGCAAGATCCGATCGCGCTCGGCCGACGTGGCGCCGAAGGGAATCAGGTCCTCGTCGTGCAGGTTGACGCCGTAGGCGCCCAGCTTGGCCAGCTCACGCACGATCTTGGGAGCGGCCAGGGGCTCGCGCACCGCCAGACCGAACGGATCACGCCCGGTATTTCCCACCGTCCACAGTCCCCAGGTGAAATGATCCTCGGGGCGGGGGGCGAATCGATCGTTGGGGTAACGCGGGTTGCTCTGGCTCATGTCGGCTCCGATTGTGTTGGTCAGGGTTCTGCGGGATTCGAGGCGGATTCAGTGTAACCCAACAGGCGGGGCAGTCGCCTCAAACGCCCCTCGCGTCCAACGACGGGCCAATGCCCTCCACGTCGCCTTCAGAGGTGAGCTCCGTGACGCGAAACGCCTTCCCACAGGCGCGGCAGCGCAACCCGGGAACGGCGGCGGACGCTGAGACTTCGGGCAGGATTTCGCCACAGTGACAGACCCAACCCCGCCGCCGGGCCGGGGTCCCAACGACCAACGCATACGCCGGGACATCCCGGGTCACCACCGCTCCCGCCCCGACCAGGCAATAGGCACCGAGCGCGCGCCCGCACACGATCGTCGCGTTCGCCCCCAGCGTCGCCCCTTTGCCAACGCGGGTCGGCCGAAAATCCATCTTGCGCGAGATGAAGGCGCGCGGAGTCCTCACGTTCGTGAACACCACCGACGGCCCAACGAACACCTCCGCTTCCAGCCAAACGGCGTCATACAAGGAGACGTTGTTCGCGATCTTGCAGCCGTCACCGATCACGGCTGCGCCGCCCACGAACACGTTCTGGCCGAGACTACATCCCGTCCCGATACGCGCGCCCGACATGACGTGACTGAAATGCCAGATCTTCGTGCCCGCGCCGATACGCGCACCCTGGTCCACAATCGCGCTCGGGTGCACCGAGACGGTCGGATGGACATCCTCTTCTTGGCTCATTTGCCCGTCCCCGCCACGCCCAGCCCAGGATCCCCGGTGACGCCCAACGGCCCCTTCTCCGAAACGATCT
>PMNO01000497.1 GCA_003161835.1 Myxococcales bacterium
GCGCCCGTGAAATCGCTCACCTCGCGAACGGAAACCCCGGCGGCGGCCAACGCCTTGGCGGTGCCGCCGCTGGCCAGCAGCTCCACGCCGGCGCGCCCGAGGGCACGGGCGAAATCAGACAACCCGGTTTTGTCGGAGACCGACAGGACGGCGCGCGAGACCTTTGACACCCGCACGTTCTAGCGCGGCGGTCGGCGCCCGGAAAGAGGCCTTCGCCGGCCCGGTCGTCGTGCGGGCCGGAAAGCCATCCCCAGCAGGACCGCGCCCGCCAGTCCAGCCAGCGCGAGCTCCGATCCGCCCGGACCCGAACCAATCGCGCACCCACCCGCCGCGCCACCACCCGTTTGACCTGCCGCCTTGCCGCCGGTGCCACCACCGCCCGAATTGGCGATCAAGCCCGTTCCGCCGCCGCTCCCGGAGCCCACGGCGCCGCCGCTGCCTCCGGCCTTCCCTCCCGCCGACCCCGGGGCACCTCCGGTTTCAATGACCGGCCCCGACCCCATGCCCTCGCCCGGGATACATTTTCCAAGTACGCACAGCAGTCCGGGGCCCCCGCAGAGTTCGGCGTCGGTACCGTCGTCGGCGATGCCGTTGCAGTCGTCGTCGAAATAGTTGCATACCTCCTTGGTCGGCGATCCGGGTGTGCAGGTCGACGAACAGCCGTCGGCGTAACGCCGGCACCAGCCCATGCCACAGGTCATCCGGACGCCCTCGTCAATGCGTCCGTCGCAATTGTTGTCACGTCCGTCGCAGATCTCGGGCGCGCCAGGATAAACATCCTTGTTGTTGTCGTTGCAGTCCCCCTTGCAGTCCCCGAAACCCACGCTGGCCTTGCAGTCCATCTTGGTGGCGCCGCCCGAGAAGCCATGGCCGTCGCCGTCCTTGTCCTCGCAGTACAGCTGGTTCACCACCGCCTCGTCGATTTTCCCGTCGCAGTTGTTGTCCTTGCCGTCGCACAGTTCGGGAGCGCCCGGATACACATCCGCGCTGAAATCGTTGCAGTCGCCCATGCGATTGACGTAGCTCTGCGGCTGTGTGCATTCAACCCGCGATCGGAAGTTGGGATCCGACGTTCCGTACCCGTCGCCGTCCTGATCGATGTAGTACGTCGTCGGGGTGCAGCCCGTCACGATCGACAGGAACGCCTGGCCCCCGGCATCACCGCTCGGCTTTCCATCGCCGTTCGCGGACAGGGCGTAGGCCGCGAAGCTTACCCCCGTGGCCACACTGGATGACCATTCGGCCTTGAACACCGTGACGCCTCCCGATCCCGTCCGCGGCGTGGTGTGGGTTACGCCATATGCGTTGGCGAGCGTTCCGGCTTCGGTCGCTTTGAACGTACCTTGATTTGCGTATTCGGTCGTCAAGTAGAATCCCGCGACGGCTCCGTTGGTCGCCGAAACCGTGACTGTCACGGTGACCGCCTGACCCACGGACGGATTCATCGGGTCAGCGGTCAGCATCACCGTGGCGGGCTTGCCGCCCTGGTGACACCCATCGCAACCGCCGGCGGCGATTCCATTCTTGCGGGCCCACGCCGGCGCCGGAACGGCGGCAATCACCATGACGCCGAACAGCGCCGCCAGGGAACAGACGATCAAACGGGGGCCAGCCATGTTGGTTCCTATAAGGGTAGTTGTTGCGCGCGCGTCGAAACTGGGCTCATGTCATTCCGCTCCAAATTCAGACGCGACCCGTCAATTTCCGCGGTGCCGCCGCCCCGCGCCGCTCCCATCCACTACCTACGGAGTGATGCCTATCCCCTTTGTCTTGCCCACTATGCCTGCCTTGGCCCGTAGGTCCGCCAGCTCCCCCTTCGAAAGATCTCGCCAGCCCCCCATCGCCAAACCTTCGAATGAAATGCTCCCCAACCGCACCCTGGAGATTTTTAGCACAGCGTGACGGATGATGTCCCCTGCCGCTTTCAGAGCTCGGGGGCGGATCTCGGGTACCACGATCTCGACCCAGGTGTTCTTCCCCGTGGTCGCCAAGGCCGCGACCGCCACCGGTCGCACGGCCACCCCCTCCCATTTCCACCCGCGCGCCAGCCGGGCAATTTCGGTATCGCCCACGGGGCCTTGAAATTTGATGTGATAGGTCATGGAGACCTTCTGGCCGCGCTTNNAACAAGACGACGCCCTCCGCGGGGTAGTCCAACGGCGCGACGACCGCGAGGCCGGGTTCGGGGTTGTGCAGGTATCGCCGGAGCGTGGGCCGGTCGCCCCGGTCACCCAGAGTCGCCAGACACTCCCTGGGCTTCAGCAGAACGCGATACACAGAATCGACCAGCAGGACCCGTTTGCCGTCCACCTCGACGCGGTCCCGATCCTTGACCACGACGCCGGGAAGCGTGACCACCTGTCCGTTCACCTTGACTGCGCCCGAGGCAATCAATTGCTCCGCTCGACGGCGCGACGCCACCGCCGCCTGCGCCAGATACTTCTGAAGCCGCACGGCGGCTACCGGTCCCCGGCTTGGGCCGAGTTCGAGGCGGCGGCGGATTCGTCCTCGTCCTCAGGGGCCTCCGAATCGCTGGCGGATTGGGTGGCGCGCCCCGCGGCTGCCGCGGCGTGCTCGAGGGCCTCGAGCAGCGCCTCCTCTTCCTCTGGGTCTGCATCCGGAAGCTCGATCGCTGGCGGCAGGTCACGAGCGGGCATGGCGGCGGGTGTTCCGGAGGGGTCCGCGGAGGGCGCGCCCGTGCCAGCGGAGGCGGTGGCGTCCACCTGGGCGCGCTCGTCAGCGCCCAATTCGTGAAACTCGCGCAGGGTCGGAAGATCCGCCAGATCGCGCAAGCTGAAAATCTTCAAGAACTCGGGAGTCGTCCCGTAGAGCATGGGCCGCCCCACCTCTTCCTTTTTCCCAATCACGCGAATCAACCCGCGATCGAGGAGCGTGTGCAGGACAGGTCCGCAGTCGACCCCTCGGATTTCATCGATCTCGGGTCGCGTGATCGGCTGCCGATAGGCCACGATGGCGAGCGTTTCCATCATCGCGCGTGACAGCCGCGTGGGCCGGCCGGCCACCAGCTTGGCCACCCAGGCGCCGTTCCCGGGATGGGTACGCAGCTGCCAGCCCCCCGCGACCGAGACCAGCTGGATGCCGCTGTCGGCGCGTCGCGCGCGCAAGCTCTCCAGCGCCTCCGTGACCCGCTTGCCGTCACGCTCGCCCAGCAGACGCTTCAGCTCGTTCAACACCAACGGACGGTCGGCGGCGAACAGCAGGCTCTCGACGATACTTTCGGTGCGTGCGGCATCGACCGCCGGCTGACCCTCGGGCACCTCCGAACCATCGGTCCCCTGTGGTGCACCCTCCCCCGGCGCAACCTCCA
>PMNO01000521.1 GCA_003161835.1 Myxococcales bacterium
CGTATGACTTGAGGGCGGACTTTTTCGCGGGGCAGCCGATTGATGCCGATCTGGTTGCGGCGCCCGGGTTTCCCGCCAATCAGATGATTGTGCGGGTGCAACACTCGGGAGCCCGGGTGGAGGATGCCGACGCCCTGATGTTCTGGATCTTCGACAGCGCCAAGGTGGCCCGCTGCTTGCGTGGTGCCTCGCCCAGTGGGATCCCGGAATGGGATCCCAACGTCTGCGACCGGTCGCCCGCGGCCTTGGGTCCCAATGGCGAAGGTCGGCTGTACGTGGGTATGACGCAAGAGACCGTCAGCAGCTTCTTCATTTTGAATCGCTCCTGCCCGCGGGCCTATATCTCGGCGGACGCGCTGGGAGTGTGCAGCGACGGGAGTTGCCCCGACGTCGCCTTGTGTCCGGGGAGGGGATCCTGGATCTCCTTCTCGCATTTCGGCAATCCGCCTTCGGATCGGTCGAAGGCAATCGATCCGGGTTTCAAGGTCGGCAACGGCGAACGAATCTCGTCCCGCCTGGACGCCACGGGCTCGACCCCGTCATTCCACGTCGAGTTGTGCGATGTCGCCACGGTAGGCGCGAAGCTGGATAACGTGCTACCCGTTCCGACTCCGCGGATCGTCGGGACCCTGGAGGGCACCTTCGATTTCGTCCTGGAGCGCGGCCAGGCGGGCCAGCCGTTTCCGTGACCCGCGGGCCGCAGACAGAGGAACGCCGCGAAAGCCGCGCCAGCTTGACAGACCGGTCCCCCCCCCTATAGTTACCAGCCTTTCAAGCGCCTCCCGGGGCGGTGTGTTTTCGGAAATGCTATTTAAGATCAAAGAGATAGGCGACGACGGGTTGTCGCTGGATCTCCCTGTCAAGGCTCCCTGGTTGGCTGCCGAGTGCCCCGGCCTCGATGCAGTTCCCTCCACCGGGGGGCTGAAGGTTCGCGGCCAGTTGTTGATGACGGGCGATGACGTGTTCTTGCGGGGAACGCTGCGCGGGGGCCTCGACACCACCTGCGCGCGGTGTCTCGAGCGGGCCCGGGTCGCCGTTGATGTTGCCCTCACGGTGACTTTCCGGCCGCGATCCGAGGGTCAGGATGCCGTCGACGAGGAGGACGAGGACGAGGAGTTGGACGTTGCTCTTTACGACGGCGATGAGGTGGATCTGGCCCCGGAGGTCCGCGATCAGATTTTGCTGGCCTTCCCGCTCAAGCCCCTTTGTCGCGAGGAGTGCCTGGGGCTATGTTCCGTCTGCGGCGGCAATCGCAACCAAGCTCCCTGCGATTGCGAGGAACGACAAGCCGCCAGCCGAACGCCCCTGGCGACGGTGTTGGGAAAATTGAAGATCTGACGACTCGAGTTCCGCCGTACCGCAACTGACCACCAAGCACGAGGAATCACGCCATGGCCGTCCCCAAGAGAAGACAGTCGAAGTCCCGTTCCGCCATTCGTCGCGCGCAAGTCATGAAGCGCGACGTGCCGCACACGATTCCGTGCCCGCGTTGCAGCGAGCCGAAGTTGTCTCACCGCATCTGCCCGGGCTGTGGCTACTACCGCGATCGTCTGGTGATCGAGAAGCCGGAAGAGGAGCAGCCTTAGTTGCCCCGCATCGCCGTCGACGCGATGGGTGCGGACGGCGCGCCTCGGGTCGAGGTTGAGGGGGTCATCGCCGCGGTGCGGTCCGAACAGACGTTTGTCATCCTGGTGGGTGACGAGGCACGGTTGCGCCATGAGTTGAAAGAGCTCGGCGCGCTGGGCGAGGCCAACATCGAGGTGCGCCACGCTCCGGAGGTCATCACCATGGATGACGCGCCGTCGATTGCAGTGAAGCAAAAAAAGAAATCTTCGATGCGCATGTGTTTTGATCTCGTGAAAGCCGGAGAGGCCGACGCGGCCATTTCCGCAGGGAACTCCGGCGCGATGATGGCCTGTGGTTTGTTCGTGCTGGGACGTTTGCCCGGCGTCGAACGTCCCGCCATCGTGACCAGCCTGCCCACCCAGTCGGGCGAGTGCGCGTTGCTGGACATGGGGGCGAATGTCGACCCCAAGCCGGCGACCCTGGCGCAATGGGCCGTTCTAGGATCGGTGTACGCGCGGATGTTGCACGGTAAGGCCCGGCCGCGGGTGGGCCTGCTCTCGAATGGCTCGGAGGAACACAAGGGGACGGTCTTGACGCGCGAGACCCACCGATTGTTGGCGCGCGCGACGACCGCGACTGCGCTGGATGCATCGACCGCGTCCACAAGTGAGGGCCGGGATCGATGTGATTTCGAATACGTTGGTTGCGTGGAGGGCCGCGACGTGTTTCGAGGCGACGTCGATGTCGTGGTCACCGATGGGTTCACGGGCAATGTCGTCTTGAAAAGCGTCGAGGGAGCGGCCGAGGTGATCATGGCGATGGTGCGTGAAGAGATCGGCCGCGCCGGACCCCTGGCGCGCCTGGGCGCGGCGCTCATGATGAAACCCTTGCGACATCTCAAGCGCCGCACGGACTACGCCGAATACGGGGGCGCGCCGCTGCTTGGTGTCGACGGCGTGGCGCTGATTTGCCACGGGGGCTCGAACGCGCGCGCGATCAAGAACGCGGTACGGGTGGCCGGACAATTCGCGCAGAGCCACCTCGGTGATGAATCGACGGCGGCCGTGGCGCGCCATGCCTTCCTTTGGGAGACGGTGGCGGCGGTTCCGGCGGCGCAGGCGTCGTCCAAGGCGGGGGCCACCTCGTGACCTCCCCGTCGAGCCGGATCTTGGGAACAGGGCGCGGGGTTCCCCCCCGGGTGCTCACCAACCAAGATCTTTCCCGCATGGTGGATACGTCCGACGAATGGATCGTCGAGCGGACCGGCATTCGCGAGCGACATATCCTGGACCCCGCCCTCGCCGCGAGCGATCTGGCCACCGAAGCGGGACGCCACGCGTGCGAACGGGCGGGGGTGTCGCCCTCCGAGGTTGACTGCATCATCGTGGGCACCGTGACCGGCGACTGCCCGTTCCCGTCAACAGCCGTCTTCGTGCAAAAGAAGTTGGGGGCCATAGCGGGAGGTTGCGCGTTCGATCTGTCGGCTGCTTGCGCCGGCTTCATTTACGGATTGGCGCTGGGTGACAACTTCGTGCGGCGGGGACAATTCCGACGCGTGCTGGTGATTGGTGTCGAGGTGTTGTCGCGCATCGTCGACTGGCAGGATCGATCGACCTGCGTGCTGTTCGGTGACGGCGCGGGCGCGGTGCTCCTCGGGCCCGAATCCGATCCCAAGCGGGGCGTGCTCTCCACTCACTTGTTCTCCGACGGAACCTATACCGAGGTGCTGCTGCAACAGGCCGGCGGCTCCCGGGAGCCCATCACCGCGGAGGCGATCGCGGCCAAGCGGCATCTGGTGAAGATGAACGGACGCGAAGTTTACAAGCACGCGGTCAGGAACATGGCCCAGGCATCCAAGTTGGCCCTCGAAGCCAACGGGTTGGATTCGCAAGACGTCAACTGGGTCCTGGCCCACCAAGCCAACCTGCGGATTCTCGAGGGAGTGTCCGAGCGGGTGGGGATTCCGCTCGACCGCTTCTATTTGAATGTCGATAGGTACGGCAATACGTCGTCGGCGTCGGTGCCGACGGTCTTGGACGAGGCTCTGGAGCGAGGGAAGATCAAGACCGGCGATCTGTTGTTGATGACGGCCTTGGGGGGCGGCCTCGCATGGGCCTCCGCGGTGGTGAGGTGGTGAGCGTCGCGGTCGCGGAGACGCAGGGCATGGCCTTCTTGTTCCCGGGGCAGGGATCTCAGAGGGTGGGCATGGGAAAGGCGCTCTTCGACAGCTTTCCACGTGCGCGGGAGGTTTTCGCCGAAGCGGACGCGGTGCTCGGACTGCCCTTGTCGCGGCTGTGCTTCGAGGGGCCCGACTCGGAGCTGACGTTGACCGCCAACGCGCAGCCGGCCATCCTGGCGACGAGCATCGCGGCTCTACGTGTCTTGCAGGATGAGACTTCCCTGCGCCCGACGGTGGTCGCGGGGCATTCTCTTGGAGAATATTCGGCGCTGGTTTGCGCGGGCGCGTTGACGTTGGCGGATGCCTTGCGTTTGGTGCGCCTGCGCGGCCAGTTCATGCAGGACGCGGTGCCGGCGGGGACCGGTGGCATGGCGGCGATATTGGGACTCGAACGACCGGATGTGCAGGCCGCCTGTGAGGACGCGATGCAATCGGGTGCGGGCGAATTGGTTTCGCCGGCCAACTTGAACGGCGGCGGACAGATCGTGATCGCGGGCCACAAGGCCGCCGTCGAACGTGCGTGCGCGGCGGCGAAGCGACGGGGCGCCAAAGCGGCTCTGCCGCTGGCGGTCAGCGCGCCCTTTCACTCGGCGCTGATGCGACCGGCCGCCGATCGTCTGGCGGCCGAGTTGGCCCGCGTCGTGTTTCGCGATCCGGCGGTGCCCGTGGTGACCAACGTCGAGGGCAGGCCGAACCAGGAAGGGCGGAAGGTGCGCGACTTGCTGACGCGTCAAGTGGCGGAGGCGGTGCGCTGGGAGGAATCCGTACTGTGGCTGGAGGCGATGAAGGTCACGGAGGCGATCGAGGTCGGCCACGGCGCGGTGCTGGCCGGGTTGGTCAAACGCATCACGCGAACCATTCGTGTACGTGGCGCTGGCGATCCCGAATCCGTGGCCGCGCTGCGATCCCCCTTGCCTGAAGATCGGACGAACGTAGAGCGTGCCGAGGAGAAACAACATGCGTAGTCTGGAAGGTCGAGTGGCGCTGGTGACCGGTGGCTCGCGTGGTATCGGACGCGCGATCGCGGTGGCACTGGGCGAACAGGGCGCTCGGGTGGTGGTGAACTACACCGCCAACGAGGCCGCCGCCAACGAAACCGCCGCCGCCGTCGCGGCGGTCGGTGGCACCGCGGTGCTCAAGCGATTCGATGTCTCCGTCGCGGCCGAGGTGGAAGCGGCGGTCAAGGAGATCGTGGCCTCCGAGGGGGGCCTGCACATTCTCGTGAACAATGCCGGGGTCGCGGTCAATGGCCTGACGTTGACCGCGAAGGACGCCGACTGGAAGCGCTCCCTCGATGTCAATCTCACGGGTACCTTCAATTGCACGCGTAGCGCTCTGCGCGCCTTGCTGAAGGCCAAGGACATGGGACGCATTATCAACATCACCTCAATCACCGCGGAGACGGGATCCGCGGGGCAGGCGCCCTATGTCGCCGCCAAGGCGGCCGTCATCGGGCTCACCAAGACCTGGGCTCGTGAATATGCCTCCAGAGGCATAACCGTCAATGCGGTATCGCCGGGCTATATCGATACCGACATGACAAACTCCGAGTTGCCGGCCGACCGGCGTGCCGAGCTGATCAAGGCCATCCCTCTGGGGCGGGTGGGTCGGCCCGAGGACGTGGCGGCGGCGGTGATCTACCTGGCCGGGCCGTCCGCATCGTATGTCACAGGTGAAGTTTTGCGGGTCAACGGCGGACTCTTAATGTAAGGTACGCCGCCGACCCCGGGGGAGGACATCGTCCTCGCCCGCACCCGCTGGAAAGAAGAGGAAATATGGCCGACAACGTTGAAGAGCGCGTTCGTAAAATCATCGTGGAGCAGCTGGAGGTGGCCCCTGACAAGGTGAAGCCCGAGGCGTCGTTTGCCGACGACCTGAAGGCCGATTCCCTGGCCGTCGTCGAGCTGGTCTTGGCTCTGGAAGAGAATTTCAAGATCGAGATCCCCGACGAGGACACCGAGAAAATCAAGACCGTCGGCGACGTCATCAACTACGTAAAATCCCACGCCAAGTAGCAAGGTGGTGGATGCCCTGTGGTTCGCGACCGGGCCCCAGGGCCACGAATTCCCCACACGTCATAGTGACTCCAGGTATGAGAAATAGCCGATGCCAAGACGGGTAGTTCTAACCGGAATCGGGCTCGTCACTCCGCTCGGAATCGGTACGGAGGAGAGCTGGCAGGCCCTGGTGGCAGGGAAGTCCGGGATCGCGCCGATCACACATTTCGATCACACTCAATTCGCGACGCATTTCGCGGGTGAGGTGAAGAACTTCGACGTGACGCGGTGGATCTCGTCGCGCGATGCGCGGAATATCGATCGCTTCATCCAGTACGCAGTGGCGGCGGCTGGCTTGGCCATCGAGGACTCAGGCCTGAAGATCGAAGGCGAGTTCGCCGAGCGTGTGGGTTGCTACGTGGGTGCCGGCTTGGGGGGGGTGACCAGCATCGAGGCCGCGTGTAGCACGATGGCCCAGAAGGGGCCGCGTCACGGCATTTCGCCCTTCTTCGTGCCCATGATCATCGTCAATTTGGCGCCGGGGCAGATCTCGATTCGGTTCGGCGCCAAGGGCCCGAACTTTTCGCACGTGTCCGCGTGTTCCACCGGAGCGCACGCGATCGGTGAGGCGATGCGTGCCGTGGAGCGCGGGGACGCCGATGCCATGATTTGCGGGGGCACCGAGGCGACGGTCAGCCCGCTCGGCGTCGGGGGTTTCAACAGCATGCGGGCGCTGTCGACCCGCAACGAAGCCCCGGAACAGGCGTCGCGGCCGTTCGATCGCGATCGAGACGGATTCGTCATCGCCGAGGGCGCCGGCATCGTGGTCATCGAGGAGCTCGAGCACGCGAAGAGCCGAGGCGCGAAGATCTACGCGGAGTTGACAGGCTACGCGGCGAACGCCGACGCGCACCACATCACCGCTCCGGCGCCGGAGGGCGAGGGTGCCCAGCGTTGCATGAAGCTGGCGTTGAAGGACGCCAAGCTGGCCCCCGCGGATATCGGGTACATCAATGCCCACGGCACGTCGACGAAGATGAACGACACCAACGAGACGCTGGCGATCAAGAAGGTCTTCGGCGACGCCGCGCGAAAAGTCATGGTCAGTTCGACCAAGTCGATGACCGGCCACATGCTCGGCGCGGCAGGGGGAGTCGAGACGGGCATCTGCGCGCTCGTGCTCGCGCGTGGGATCGTTCCTCCGACGATCAACTACACGACACCCGATCCGGAGTGCGACCTCGACTACGTGCCGAACACCGCACGCGAGGTACGCGTCGCGCATGTGCTGACGAATAGCTACGGCTTCGGCGGCACCAATGCGTGTTTGGTTTTGTCGGCGTGGCGCGAGTGAGCCCGGGCTTCGGGCCCTGACCGGCGGCTACGCGCCCAGATCGCGCTCGGCCTGGATCCAGTGTTCCAGGGCGTGGCCGTGCTCAGAGCCACGCTCGAGGAAAATCTCGTAGGATCGGCGAGCGATCTCGTCGGAGGTGGGCGGGTGCGCCGCCATCATCCCCGGGCCTTGGCCCTTTCCGATCGCCGGTGCGGTCTTGGTGGTGGATGCCTTTGCCAACATCGGTGCCGAGGTAGCGCGCCCCTTCACCGTTTTACGCCCCGTGTTTTTCATTCGACATTTATAAAACCGGCCTTTTCGCGGTGCCAAGTTTTTTGGTCGGTCCTTCACGGCCGGGCCAGGACTGTTTCAATTTTGTTTCGTTCCTTCGGGATGGCGGCGGTCAAAACGTCGGCCCCCGTAGCCGAGACCAACACGTCGTCCTCGATGCGAATGCCGCGGATGCGACGATAGACGTCCAGGCGCGCCCAATCCACCCGTCCGGCGGTTCGGCGGCGCACGTCGGGATCGTCGATCAGAGCGGGCACGAAGTAGATTCCGGGCTCGATGGTCACGACCATTCCAGCGGCCAGATCGCGGTCGAGGCGCAGGTACTTCAAGCCCGGTTCGGCGGAGCGATCGCGCCCGGGCGCGTATCCCGCGCGATCGCCCAGGTCCTCCATGTCGTGAACGTCGAGGCCCAGCAGGTGTCCCACCCCGTGGGGAAACAAGAGCGCGGCGGTACCGTCGTGCGCGCGCTCGACGGGATCGCCAAGCAAGACGCCCAGATCGCGCAAGCCAGCCGCCAGGCTCCGAAGTGCGACCATGTGGATGTCGCGATAGCGGGCCCCGGGGCGCACGGCGGCGATGGCGTGGCGCTGGGCGGTGAGCACCACGTCGTAGACATCGGCCTGCGCGCTGGAGTACGTCCCGCTGACCGGCCAAGTTCGAGTCACATCCCCCGCCCAACCTCCCGGCGTCTCGGCTCCCACGTCCGCGAGCAGCAAATCGTCGGCCTCCAGGAGATTGTGATGACTCTCGTTGTGCAGGATTTCGCCGTGCACGGTGACGATTGATCCGTACGCCGTCGCGCAACCGAGCTCGGTCAAAGGGGCTTCCATGGCGGCGCGTACGGCGCTCTCCCGGATCCCGGGCATCGTCGCGCGCATCCCCGCGTGATGCGCCAGGGCGGTGATCTCGGCCGCCAACCGCAGCTCGGCGACAGCGGCGTCGTCGTGCCGCAATCTCAGTTGAATGACCGCGTCCGCCAGAGCGCCGTCAGGTCCCGCCAGCGGGGCCGACGTAATCGGCCGACCCAGCAAGGTGGACTGCTGGCTCCTGGTCTCGGCGTCAGGCGCGGGCAGGGTCGCGATGTCCCGCCGCCCCGCCAGAGCGTCCCCCAGGGCGTCCAGAGAGGCAACGCGGACACCGCCAAGGGCCGCGCCGATCGCGGACGCATCGACGGGCGGTCCGGACCACAGCGCGTCGTCGGGGATCTCCGGGGGCAGGTACAGCGTCACCTCACCCGCATCGAACAACGCCACCGCTCCTGGAACGCCCCAGCCCACGAAATACAGGAAATGGCTGTGCGGTCGGAAGGGATAGCTGTTCGCACGGTAGTTGCGCGGGCGGGGCAATCCCGCGACCAGCAGCGCGGGTTGGTCGCCCAACGCGGCGACGAGAGCCGCGCGGCGGCGCGCGAGAGCGGGCAGGGGGGCGGTGGGCAATTGCATGTCGNNCGATCGAAGTTCGTGACGCCCTCCGCGCGCAGGATGTCCTCGTCGATGCAGAATTGCCCGGTGAATTGCCGGCTCGGTCGCGAAAGGATGGCATGGGCCGCGTCGGCGACGATGTCGGGGTGTCGCGCGCGCGCGGTTGTCGCATCTCCGCCGAGGAGGTTCTGAACCGCGGCCGTGGCAATGACCGTGCGCGGCCAAAGCCCATTCACCGCGATGCCGGCGCCCTTGAACTCCTCGGCCAGGCCCAAGACACACAGGCTCATACCGTATTTGGCGATGGTGTACGCCAGATGGGGCGCGAACCATTTTGGTTGCAGCACGGGCGGTGGCGCGAGCATCAGGATGTGCGGATTGGCCGCCCGCGAAAGCGCGGGCAGACACGCCTTGGCGCACAGAAACGTCCCGCGGGTGTTGATCTGGTGCATCAGATCGAAACGTTTCATTTCGGTATCGAGCGTACGCGTCAGGCTGATGGCGCTGGCGTTATTCACCAGAATATCGATACCGCCGAAGAGCGCGACGGTCCGGGCCACGGCGCCGAGGACCTGATCCTCGAATCGGATGTCGCAGACGCACGCGAGGCCGCGTCCTCCGGCCGATTCGATCTCCGCGACCACGTCGTGCACCGTGCCGGGCAGTTTCGGATTCGCAATCGTCGTCTTACCGATCACGGCGACGTTGGCGCCGTCGCGGGCCGCCCGGAGCGCGATGGCGCGGCCGATGCCCCGGCTCGCGCCGGTGATGAACAGGGTCTTGTTTGCGAGCGACATGGTCCCGAGTCTGACACAGCCGGTCCAGGAGGGGGGAGACGGACAACCGCGCTGTCCTGCCGCCCACGAGCCGTGGTGTTGGCTACGATCGCCGTCGTTGCGGCCCCGGCGGTGGCGGGCTGGCCCTTCGCCCATCCTCGGGCCAGGAATGCCTGGGGTAGCGACGGCTCAGTTCGCGACGCAGCGCCGGATAGTGTTGGCGCCAGAAACTGTCCAGATCGCGCGTGACCTGCACGGCGCGGCCGTTGGGCGCGAGCAAATGCAAAGTGAGGGGGACCCGCCCCCCGGCGATCGCGGGGCCCATTTCCATTCCGAAGAAATCCTGCAGCCGCGATTCGATCCACGGGGGTTGGTCCGGCTGGTAGTTGACCCGCACGGATCGTCCCCCCGGAAGAATGACGGCCATCGGCGCGTCCGCCGCCAGCCGGGACCGCAGCCGTGCGTCCAGCGCGTCCACCAGACGCGCGGCAAGGCCCCTCTGCCGCAATTGGGCGAAGCTGCTCAGTCCATCGCAGGCGGCGACCAGCGTCGCGCGCAGGGTTGCGTCGTCCAGACGCGGCGCCGCCTCCCGATCGGGATCGGCCTGGGAGAGGACCGCCACCCGCGCGACCAACGTGGACATCGCTCCAGGTTCATCGAAGGCCGCTATTCCTCGCGCCAGCGCGGCGTCGGCGAGGACGCGGCTGACCGAGGGCGCGGGATCGGCGGGTCGGACGGTTTCGTCCAGAACCAGCGCGCGAAAGGTCAGTCGCGATCGCTCGACCACCCGCTCGGTCGTTTCGTCGAACGCGATCTCGTCGGAGGCGCGCAGTGCGTCCCCGTCCACATCACCCAGCCAGTCTGGATCTATCCCGCAACCCAGACGGACGATCGTGGTACCGCCGCGCCCCGATCGAGCCGCGCGCTCATCCGCGTCGAGCGCGACGATGAAGTCCGAATCGGGTTCGTAGGCCAATTCCGCGGTTCCCCCCGCCGCCAGCATGACGGTACGCCCGCCGGCTTCGCGGCGGCGCGCGACGCGATCGGAAAACCCCGCCAGCGCGGCGCGACACAACGCCTGGTCCATGGCCTTCCGGCTGGGGGAAACGCCGTGGTGGGCCGGCCGGGGAGGGTGCACCAGATTGCCGAATTGCCGGCGCGCCTGCTCCGCCACCTCGGTTGCGCGTGGATCGAGCCCGAGCGCCCTGAGGCGATCTCGGGAGAATCGCGCCGCGCGGGCCTCCTCGAACAGCTCCAGCAGCGCGATGAGATCGATGCCCCCCTGCGGACCCTGGGCCAGCGCCGATCGCGGGGATTGGCTGCCGCGGTCGCGGATATCGCGCTCGCCGATCAGCGCCGCCAGTGTCGCGGCATCCTGCGCGACGGACCGATCCTCACCCTCGACGAGCAAGCGCGCCAAGCGTGGATGGGTCGGGAATCGGAGCATGCGCCGACCTCGTTCCGTCAGGGCGCCGGTGGCGGAGACCGCGCCCAGGCGCTGGAGCAGGTCCTGGGCGGCTTTCAACGCCGCCAGGGGCGGTGGCGTGAGCCAATCGAAATCGTCCACGTCGTCCACGCCCAGGGCGTGCAGAGTCAGAACGACTTCGGTCAGATCGGACCTTTCGATCTCGGGCACATCATGGGTGCGCCTCCCTTCGAAATCGGCGCGGGTATACAGACGAATCGCCACGCCCGGTCCGGTGCGCCCGGCGCGTCCGGCACGCTGGATCGCGGAAGCCTGGCTGATCTTGGAAAGCGCCAGCGTCGACAGCCCGGTCCACGCCGAGTGTCCCGCGATGCGCGCCAAGCCCGAATCCACCACCGCGACGATCCCGTCGATGGTCACCGAGGTTTCGGCGACGTTGGTCGACAGGATGACCTTGCGGCGGGCCGCCGGAGCCACCACCCGTGCCTGGGCCGCAAGCGGCAGATCGCCGTGCAGCGACAGCACCAGGAGGTTCGACGCCTTGGCCGCGGCCGCCAGGGCTTCCTCGCATCGCCGGATTTCCGCGTTACCCGGCAGGAAGACCAGCACATCCCCGGTTGGTTGGTCGCGCAGCAGTTTTCTGACCGCGGCCGTCACCTGGACCTCCAAAGGCCGGTCATCGGACTGAGGGGCGTGCTCGATCGCGACATCGAATCGGCGCCCGGAGCTGCGCAGGCGCGGGCAATCATCCAGGTACCGGACGATGGGATCCGCGTCCAGCGTTGCCGACATCACGCAAAGCTTCAAGTCGGGTCGCGCGTTCCGCTGCAGCCGACGCAACAAAGCCAGGGCCACGTCCGCTGCCAGGTGGCGTTCGTGAAATTCGTCGAGGATCACCACCGCTATCCCCCGGAGCGTGGAATCGGTGACGAAGCGGCGGTTCAAGATACCCTCGGTCACGAATCGGACCCGGGTTTGGGGGCTCGTGACATCCTCGAATCGGACGGTGTAACCAATGCTGGCCCCCGGGGCCTCGCCGCGCTCCGCCGCCACGCGGGCCGCGCCGAGGCGGGCCGGGAGGCGGCGTGGCTGTAGCACAACGATCTCGCCAGCCGACGCGAAGCCCGCGTCGAGCAGCGCGCGTGGCACCCGGGTGGTCTTCCCGGCCCCAGGCGGAGCCTCGACGACGACAGAGTGCGCCCCGCGGAGCGCCGCGACGATCTCGGGCAGCAGCGGGTCGATGGGCAGGCCGTCCATGACTAGCGGCCGTAACCTCGCCACCGATGCGGTCCGGGGCGCTCGATCCCTTCGTTCATGCCAACCGGGAGTGCCACAAGGCCGGGAAGTGTATGCGTATCTGTACGTGCGGCAACGCCAGCCCCCGCGCCCGCCGCAGCGCGCCCGCCGTAGATGGTCCGCGCCAAAATTATCCCGGTCGGGTGAACAAGGGCCAACGTCCCCCTGCCGATTTACTCGCGGACCAGATAAGATTGCAGAGCATGGTGCGCTGTCCGACATGCGGGATCCGCCTGAGGGATGACGCACCGGCGTGCCCGACGCATGGCGCCCCCCCAACCCCGGCCAAGGAATCGGACCCGATAGCGCCCTTCGAAGTGCCGCCGCCGGCCATCGAGGGCTATACGATGGGCGCGCTCCTGGGGCTGGGAGGGTTTGGTGCCGCTTTCCGGGCCCGGCGCGCACGGGACGGTGCCACGGTGGCCGTCAAGGTGGCGCGGGCGGATCAACTTTCGGCGAACGACCGTTTGCTATTGGAAGCGGAAGCCCTGCGCGCCATCGGTCCGCCCTGGGTACCCGAAGTCTATGATGTCGGGCGCCTGCTTGACGGGGCCGCATTCGTGGTCATGGAGTTCGTCCGGGCGCCCACCCTGGCGGTCCACCTCATCGAAGCGGCCGGACCCCTCGGCCCGGAAGACTTCGCGCGCCAGGCACCAGCGCTGGTCGACCTGGTCGCGGTGGCCCACGAGCGGGGATTCGCCCATTGTGACCTGAAGCCCGAAAACGTGTTCGTGTCGATGGATCCCGCGCGTGATGGTTACGTGGCCAAGCTTTTTGATTTCGGCTTGGTACGCCGACTCGGTGCCCGTGGCGCCGAGG
>PMNO01000161.1:0-804 GCA_003161835.1 Myxococcales bacterium
ATCTCGCGCGGCCTCAAGGCGCTGGCCAAGGAGCTCAAAGTGCCGGTGGTTGCGCTCTCCCAGCTCAACCGTGCGCTCGAGCAGAGGAACGACAAGCGGCCGATGATGTCGGACCTGCGCGAGTCGGGCGCCATCGAGCAGGACGCCGACATGATCCTCTTCATCCATCGCGACGACGCCGGCGACGCGAGCATGGACTCGGGTCCCACCACCGTCTCCGAGATCATCGTGGGCAAGCACCGCAATGGCGGCACCGGCTCGGTCAAGCTGACCTTCTTCAAGGCGTTCACGAAGTTCGAGAATTACGCCGAAGATCCGCAATACTCCTGACATGGGTCGCGTCATCATCCTCGTCGCCGATGGGGTCGGATGCGGGGGCGCTCCGGACGCGTCCACCTATGGCGACGCCGGCGCCGATACGTTGGGCAACCTGGCGCGACGTCTGGGGGGGCTCCGCCTCCCCAATCTGGCGCGACTCGGGCTCGGGCGTACGACCGCCATCGCGGGCGTGTCCGCCACCATCAATCCCGAGGGGGCGTGGGGGCTCCTGACCCAGGCGTCGGCGGGCAAGGACACGATCACGGGCCACTGGGAGATGGCCGGGCTCGTGACGACCGATCCCATGGCCACCTTCCCGCACGGTTTCCCGATCGAGATCACGTCCGCGTTGAAAGCGCTCGCGGGCCGCCCGCTGATCGGAAACAAGCCCGCCTCCGGGACCGCGATCATCGAGGAACTGGGCGCCGAGCACCTCAAGAGTGGCGCTCTCATCCTGTACACCTCGGCGGATTCCGTGCTGCAAAT
>PMNO01000161.1:883-3251 GCA_003161835.1 Myxococcales bacterium
GGCAACGACGACGGCATGAACATCACCCTCGAAGCCCTGGATCGGATGGACCGCGGGCTCCTGTTCGTGAACCTGGTCGACTTCGACATGGTCTTTGGGCATCGCAACGATTGTCCCGGCTTTGGGCGTGCGCTCGAGACGTTCGACGCCTGGCTGCCTCGTTTTCGAGCCCGGCTGCACGCGGGCGACGCCGCCTTCATCACCGCGGACCACGGGAACGATCCAACAACCGCGGGAACGGACCACACCCGCGAACGCGTGCCCCTGCTGGCGTTCGGCCCCGGTGTTCGACCGGCCACGACGATCGGGATCCGCAGATCGTTCTGCGACCTCGGCCAGACAGTCGCCGCGGCCCTGGGCGCGCCGGCGCTCGACCGCGGTACCAGTTTCTGGGACGAGGTGCGCGCTTGACCGCGCGCGATCGTACGCGCCGCCCCGTTTCGAAGGACAAGAACAGTGGCGCGCGACGGCCGGCCGCTCGGGCGCGGCGGGCGACGTTGCCGATGCCCTCCTGGATCGCGCGCAAGCGCGACGGGGCCGAGCTGGACGACGATGCCTTGCGGGCGATCATCGACGGCGCCAGCCGGGGGCTCGTGCCCGACTACCAGATGGCGGCCTTGCTCATGGCGATCGTCTGGCGCGGGCTATCGCCGCGCGAGCTCGGCACCTGGCTGGACGCGATGGTCGCGTCGGGCGATCGGCTGAGCCTGGATCGGATCCCAGGGATGAAGGTGGACAAGCACTCTACCGGCGGCGTCGGCGACAAGATCTCGCTGTGTCTGGCGCCTCTGGTCGCCGCGTGTGGTGTGCCGGTGCCCATGATGTCCGGGCGATCGCTCGGGCACACCGGGGGGACCCTCGACAAGCTGGAAGCGATTCCAGGGTTCCGCACCGCGCTCGGACCCCGCGCGTTCGAGCGCGTCCTGGAGAAGGCGGGGTTGGTCCTGGCGGGGCAAAGCGCGCGCCTCGCCCCCGCGGACCGCCTGCTCTACGCTCTGCGGGACGCCACCGCGACGGTGGAATCCATCCCGCTCATTGCGTCGTCCATCCTGTCCAAGAAGATCGCGGAGGGGGCCGATGCCCTGGTCATGGACGTCAAGGTGGGCAGTGGAGCGTTCTTGCCAGAACGGGCGCGCGCGCGGGCGCTGGCCCGAACAATCGTGGAGCTGGGTGGGCGCGCTGGCTTGCGCGTGGTCGCCCTGCTGACCGCCATGGACCAGCCCATTGGCCGGGCGGTGGGAAACGCCTGTGAGCTTGCCGAGGCCATTGAAATCCTGCGCGGCGGTGGCCCCGCGGATACCCGGGCGTTGACCTTGCGGCTGGGCGCCGAGATGCTGGTGCTCGGTCGTCGCGCCCGCGATCGCGATGCCGCGGCCGCGCTCATAGAGGGCGCCATAGGGTCGGGGGCGGGGCTCGAGCGTTTGCGTCGGTGCGTGGCTTTGCAGGGAGGGGACCTGCGGGTGATCGACGATCCGCGCCGGCTGCCGCGCGCGCCCCGGGTGAAGGAGATTCGCGCCCGGGCGTCGGGTTGGCTGACCCGCCTGGACGCGGGTCAACTGGGACGGGGCGCCACCTTGCTGGGCGCCGGCCGGTTGCGCCAGGACGAACGCGTGGATGCCGGCGTCGGCATCGAGCTCGATCACAAGGTCGGCGACGAGATCGAGCGCGGGGAGCGGCTGGCGACGGTGCGCTTCAACGACCCGGCGCGGTGGTCCGCGGCTCGCACGTTGCTGGAGCAAGCCTTCGTCATGGGCGCCGGGCCGGTCCGCGTATCCCGTCGGATGGTGCTCGAAACCATCGCCTGATGGCGCCGCGGCGGCGGTGAGCGTGGTGAAGGTGGCGTTGGGGGCGGATCGCCGGACCTCTCCCCTACCCTCTCCACTTCGTGGAGAGGGGATCGGACGCAGGTGGGGGATCAAGTGGGGGATCGAAAAAAACGGATGATCCGATCGATCAGCCAGCGTCTCGCAACCCCACGTAATCAAAGTCAGTGCGAGGAAGAGGACTTGAACCTCCACTCCTTTCGGAACCAGATCCTAAGTCTGGCGCGTCTACCATTCCGCCATCCTCGCGCAGGGATCTTCACAATTTAGGCTACGGTTTGGTTCTTGGTTTCCTTCACGGAACTGCATCCTGGTGAGGGGGATCGGCGTTGTCAACAGCGCGCGTGGGATCCGCGAGGAGTGAATGCGCGGGCGAAATTGTCGCCGCCAGGCCCGCGAGCAACTCGGCGCTCTCGTCCCTCGTCCCTCGTCCAACTTTCCAAGGCACTGGATCCGTCGGCTCCGCTGTTTCGAGGGGCTCTTCGAGGGGCTTGCTATCCGTAAGGCGTTTCGTCTCGGTGACCTCGGACGTGCCGACGTGGCGC
>PMNO01000191.1 GCA_003161835.1 Myxococcales bacterium
TCGCAACGCTGCAAGGCGTGCCATCGGCGGCATCGCTGGAGTCGGATATCGGAGGTGACGAGGAGCGCTTCGCGCGACGCTCCTGATGCGGGCGCAGGAGTTCTTCAAAACGAAAATCGCGTTTCAACCTGTCGGTCGGCGCAGCGGAGCCAACCCGGTAGGTTTCTGGGGCATGTTTCCTGACATTGAGCGCGCCTTTCTCAATCGGGGTCACAACGAACTATCGGCTCCGCGTGTAAACGTTGTCCTTTCCCCCCGACATGAGACAGGTAATAATTTCCGTAACCCGTGTCTGCCCCGGCCATCGAAAACAACGACGGAAGCAATGTCGTGATCAGCTGTCAGCAGCTCATTGAGTACTGTTTGGACTACATCGAAGGGGAGCTCCCCGACGACGAACAGGCGCGGTTTCGCCGCCATCTGGGGCTGTGTCCAGACTGCGTAACGTTTTTCGAGACCTACCGAAGAACTCCTGAAGTGTCCCGCGCCGTGCTCGGCACCTCGATGCCCGCGGCGGTCAAGGAATCCGTGCGTTCCTTCCTTCGCGGCCGCCGCGACGGGTAAGCACTCGGATCCCCCGCGGCTCCCCAACGGAGAGGAGTGCGGCTGCTAGCCGACTTTCGCGACGTGGTTATTTTTTTGACCAAGGTAGGCTAAGACCATACCATTACCTACATGAACTACATCAGACCTTCCCTGGAGCGCCGGTTCGCTCCACGCGTTCGGGTTGAGATGTTCCTTACGCAGTACGTTCGCGACTTTCCTTTCAGAGCATTGGCCACGAATCTGAGCCCCTCGGGGTTGCTGATTCAGAAGTTGGTCGAGCCCACTATTCCCCTGTGCCGGGTGGTTTCAGTCGAATTCGAGCTCCCGGGCAGCGGCGAGGTTGTGTGGGCGCGCGCCGAGCCGCGATTCGACGCGCTCGACGAAGATTTCCACGCCAGCGGCCTGACGTTCACGGGGATGGCTGCAAAACACGAACGACTGCTTCACGAATTTGTCTTCACCAAGAAATTCTCTCGCCGATCTCACCAGGGAACACCCCCCCGGATTTGAAGCCGGCGCCGCATCGATCCCGCAGCCATCAGGGGCGGGCGTTCGGGTCGTCGTCACGGCACGTGGTTGCGAACTCATGCCTCGGTCGATCCTCGGCCCTGCGATGGTGCGGGGCCGGGGGTCGTTATTTTTTGTCGTTTGACGGTCGCGTGTGAGGGAACGGGATAGCGTGGAGCGGCGCCCAGGCGGACGCCTTGACTTGCCGCGAGGCACGGCGAAGAATGCCCAGCCAATGCCCCCCGGTTGGGGCCCTGAGAAACGAGATATTGATGGCGATGAATGGCGCTAAATCCTGTCCCAACTGCGGCACCGAAGTCCCCGCCGATTTTAGTTTCTGCGGCAAGTGTGGCACCCGCGTCGACGCCGGAGCCGCTTCCGCGGGCGCGGGCGGGGGAGTGGCGAAGACGATGTTTTTTGGCGCGAGCCAGCCCGTGGGTCGGGCCAAGCTGATTGTCATCAAGGGCGAGGGAGTGGACGGGGTGTCCTATCAGTTGGCGGGAACGGAACACGTGGCAGGCCGTCAGGATGGTGCCATCTTGTTCCCGGACGATCCGCTGATGTCACCGCGACATGCCAACTTCATCTACCGCGAGGGCCGCTTGTATGTACGCGACGAGGGATCCGTCAACGGAGTCTTCACGCGGATAAAGGCTCCGGTTCGGATTCCCTCCGGGGGGGTGTTTCTCATTGGCGAGCAGTTGCTGCAGGTCGAACCATCCCCCCCCGACTTGGGGCCGCAGCCGGACGCGGAGGGAACCTACTTTTATGCCAGCCCGAAACGCCCGTCGAAATTGAAACTGATTCAGCGGCTGCGGGGTGGTGAAATTGGGATGATCTATCGGGCACGCGGAGAATCGATCACCATTGGCCGTGAGGGGAATGACGTGAACTTTCTGGACGATCCATTCATCTCGGGTCGTCACGCCCAGATCGAAATCACCGCCGACGGCCAAATGACCGTCAGCGATCTCGGATCCAAGAACGGAACATTCGTGCGCATCGATGACGAAACCCTGCTTTCGCACGGCGACTATGTTTTCCTGGGTCAACAATTGCTTCGCGTGGAGATTGCCTGACNNTTCACCCTCAAGGGGGAACCTGTGATTGCGTGTACCCGCTGCGGCAAGGAAAATCAGGACCACTATAAGTTCTGCCTCGGGTGCGGGAGCGAGATCAAGGCTGCGCTCAAGTCCGAACCGCGAGCGGCGCCGCGCGCTCCCCTGCCGATTGAGACGGCCCGGACCGTTGTTCCCCCTGACGCGGCAACCGCGCCGGTGGGTTTTTCGTCGATGGATAGTACGCCACCTCCCACCGCATCAGGAAAGGCGCGGGGAGGAATCCCGTGGAACGATTCCCCGAGGATGCCCGCGGCACGATCAGCATCGCCTTCGACCGTGGCCGTCGGAGGGCTGCCGACGCCTCCGCCCCTTTCCATCGCAGCCCCGGGTCGGACGGCTCCGGAGACCACCGCTACGGAAGCCTTGCCGTCGCCGTGGGCGCAGTCTCACCCGGCGCCGTCAGTTGCCGCTCAGCCGCCCAGTCAGCTTGGTCAACCGATAGGTCGGCACGCGGGGCAGGTGGGGGGCCCGGTGGGAGTCAGCGGTTCTCGACCGGAATCGGTGCCGGCGTCCGGCGGATCGGTCGCTTGTCCAACGTGCGGGCGGGCTATCGGAGCGGGATTCGCGTTTTGCGGTGCCTGCGGCACCCGCATCGGTCCCACGCCAGGCGCGGGATCGTCTTTGGCGGGAGCAGGTGCTCAGAGGACCATGTACATGTCGGCGCCAGCGGCGGCGGTTGTTCCTCGGGGACGTATCCTTCTGATTCGTCCCGACGGAACCGAGGGTGGCGCCCATCCTCTGCACGACGGCGAGAATTTGGTCGGACGGGGCCAAGGATCACTCTTCGAAGGGGATCTGTACCTATCGCCCCGCCACGCCGAATTCGTCCTGGGACCCGAAGGCTTGATGGTCCGGGATCTGAGGAGCCTCAACGGAGTCTTCGTGAAGATCGAAGTCGAGGAGATGCTCGAATCGGGCGACGTGATCCGGGTGGGTCAGGAACTCTTGCGATTCGAGATCATTTCGCCGCCGGCGCCCCTCGAAGACGGCACCGAGGTCGCGGGCACACCGAATCCGGGGTTTTGGGGGCGGCTCTCGGTGATCGTCGGACGGGACGTTGACGGGTCGGCGTTTCCGCTATTTGGGGACGCGATCGTCATGGGCCGCGAACGAGGCGATATTTTGTTCCCCGAGGACGGCTACGTCTCAGGAACCCACGCGCGGATCTCCTTGCGAGATGGCCGCGTCTATCTGGTCGACGTCGGCTCTTCGAACGGAACGTTCTTGCGTGTCCGGGGCGAGCGCCGTATTCCTTCCGGAGCGTTCATCCTCATGGGCCAGCAGCTTTTTCGCGTCGAGTACCGCTGACTGAGGGCGAGGCGGGGGCAGAGGCTGATCACGGCAAGCGCCGCGCTCCGCCCCTGAGCTGTTCTATTTCTTTTCCAGTTCGATTTTCGGAGCGCCCGATTTATTGCCCTGGAAGAACGCGTTGCGGGCGTTTTGATTCTCGGCCGGCTCCACGTAGCGAAAGCCGTTGGACAGCTTGAACGCGCGACCGTCGTCGAATGCCACCGTCACATCGACCGGTCCCTTGTCGCCAACCGGGGTTACCACTTTGATTTTCGTCGTCGAAGCTATGGTCACGATTTCGGACTTCTTCCGACCAAAGCGAACTTCCGCTTGCGTCTTGCCCGGCTGAAATCCGTCCCCCATTATCGTGATCTCTTCGCCACCCGCAGTAGTCCCCTGAGGGGGCTCTATCTTGTCGATCTTGGCGGGGCCCCCACTTTGCTGGCAGGCCGCCGTGATCACCAACAGGCCTGTGCCGAGCATCAGACCGAGCGCGCGCTTCATGGTCATGGGCACGGACCTTACTGCCCCTGGGCTGGGTGGGTCAAGGTGCCCAAGAGGTGCGGATAGAGGTAGGGCCACGCGGAGACGCATGGAGCCCGCACCGACACCGGCGTTGACCACCCACACCTAGGCCTGTAATATTCTGCGCTTATATTTTTGTGGGAATTTGGGTTCGCGGGAATTTTGGCGCCCAGTGGCGCGGGACCGGAGATGGAAGGGACAGGGCTCAAGAAGAAGGATCTGAAGCGATTTCGGGAGATCCTCACCTCGAGGAGGAAGGAGATCCTGCGCAATGCTCAGCGAACGTTGCACGAGGATATGGCGCTCGACTCAGATGATCTCCCCGACGAGATGGACTTGGCGTCGTCCGAGTACCTGCAGTCCTTCACCTTCAGATTGCGTGGTCGTGAAAAGGTCTTTCTGGAAAAGATTGATCGGGCGTTGGGGAAGATCGACGGCGGAACTTTTGGTGTTTGCGAAACATGCGCCGAGACGATTTCGCTCAAGCGCTTGGAAGCACGGCTGGAGACGACCCTGTGCATCCGTTGCAAGGAAGATCAAGAACGTCTGGAGAAGGCCTACGGCTGAAACGCCGGGGGTGGTTCGCGGGACGGATGCCGTGTGCGCCGGGGGCGGATCTTCTGCTCCCGGGCGCGGCCGGTCCCTTCGCGTGCTGGCCGCCGCGGCGCTGCTCGGCGTCGACGAGGTGTGGGCCGTCGGCGGTGCCCAGGCCGTGGCGCTGCTCGCCTACGGCGGCACCGACACCGACGGGACCGAGCTCGCGCCGGTGGACATGATCACCGGGCCGGGCAACATCTACGTCACCGCCGCCAAGCGGATCTGCCGGTCCCAGGTCGGCATCGACGCCGAGGCCGGCCCCACCGAGATCGCGATCCTGGCCGACCACACCGCCAGCCCGGCGCACGTCGCCGCCGACATGATCAGCCAGGCCGAACACGACGTGATGGCCGCCA
Organism: Myxococcales bacterium; assembly: GCA_003161835.1. Taxonomy (GTDB): domain Bacteria; phylum Myxococcota_A; class Polyangia; order Fen-1088; family Fen-1088; genus FEN-1088. The sequence goes on from PMNO01000191.1 coordinate 4,943, forward strand.
GCGTGCTGGTCACCGACAGTGTCGCGCTGGCCGATGCCACCGACGCCGAACTGGCCAGCCAGCTCGAGACCACCGTGCACCGGGCGCGGGTGACAGAGGCGCTGTCCGGCAAGCAGTCCGCGACCGTGCTCGTCGACGACATCGACGTCCGCGATCTCGAGCCCGAGATGTTGTGGAAGCGCATCGGACTGGTGCCCCAGAAGCCCTATCTGTTCTCGGGCACGGTCGCGTCGAACCTGCGCTACGGCGACGAACAGGCCACCGACGAAGACCTCTGGAACGCCCTCGACATCGCCCAGGGTCGCGATTTCGTGGAGGCCATGGACGGCCAGCTCGAGGCGCCCATCACCCAGGGCGGGACCAACGTGTCGGGCGGGCAGCGCCAGCGCCTGGCCATCGCGTGCGCCCTGGTGGGCGAGCCCGAGGTGCTCTTTCTTGACGAGCCGACCACGGGACTCGATCCGCAATCTCGGCGCCAGGTGTGGGGACTTATCGCTGCCTATCGCGCGCGCGGCGGAACCGTGGTGCTGACCACGCACTATATGGAAGAGGCGGAGCAATTATGCCACCGCCTGGCGATCATCGACCAGGGCAGGATCATTGCCATGGATACTCCGGACAATCTGATCAATAACGCGGGAATCGCGACCTCGATCGAATTTACCACATCAAAAGAACTGGACGGCCTGGCGAAACAAATTCCCGGCATCTGTAAAGTCAATAACGGCAGTGTCCGCAAGTATTCGGTGAGCACGAAAACCGTCTCGCGGATTTTAAAAGATCTGACCAATCTCTGCTACGACAATAACATTGAACTGGAAAATATCTCGGTCAGACAGGCGACGCTGGAAGATGTCTTTCTGGC
>PMNO01000422.1:0-2895 GCA_003161835.1 Myxococcales bacterium
GGAGGTTGAGGGAGTCGGACCAACGCCCGGGCACTAGGTCGTCGTCGGATTCTTGGGCGGGGTGGATCCAGGCAATCGTGGCGTCGTCGGCGGCAACTTGCGCGTCGCGGCCTGACCCGGCGGCACCGGCGGGGGAGGAGGGCCCACCGTGATCGCGGCAAGATCCNNTCGGCGCCGGAACGCAGTGCCCGTACGAAGTCGGACCCAGTGGGGGGCGCAACGGGTCGCCGCTCCGGCAACGACACCGGTCCCGATCCCCTGGCCAACCCGGCCGTGGGGGGCGGTACGGGCGGAACCGCATGGGAGCTGGATGGCGTTCGAGCGACCGTCCCGCTGGGCGCCGCAGTGGGCACGGGTGGAATCGATGGCACCGACGATGAAACTGCCAGGTCACCGGGGGTAGCCGGATCGGCCGCCCCGGAATGGCCGACCCCGAACGTTTCGGGCGCCGGTGTCGCGGACATGCTTTCGTCTGACGCTGCCCCCGACATCTCGCCCCCTTCGTCGGGGGGCGAAAGAGCACCATCCGCCGGGGCAGGTTCGGGCGATTGGCTGGCGTTCGCTTCCATCGCGGCGGCCTCGGCCGCGATCCTCTGCTCCAGCTCCTTGAGGTCTTGGCGCAGCTTGTCGCGTCGTTTCAGCTCGTCGGGATGCAACGTGACCGCGTCACGCAATTCCTCGAACGGCTTGCGGATGGCGTCGTCGAGCTGGATCTCGTTCTTGACGTCCGCGGTGGTCTTTCGGATTTCGCGGATCAGCTTGCCGAGGCCAGACGCCAGCTCGGGTAATTTCTTCGGTCCGAGAAAAATAAGGGCCAGGACCAGGATGATCGTGATCTCGCCCATTCCGAGATTAAACACAGTGGTTCAATCTAGCTCGTTTTGGGGGAAAAGCGAAGGGTCGGCAGCCCTCCTGATTTCCGGCGGTCGGGCTGGGCCCCCCGGTCAGTACTCGGCGACGAAGAGGGGGATTTGCCGCGGAGGCCCGATCGCGTAGGCATCGAGATTTCGTTCGCGCAGGCAGGCCGCGAAATCCTCGGCGAAGCCGTTCTCGGCGGCGACCTCGCGCGCCCCGGTGGCCAACACGTACCCCAACAGGCCGGCGAAATCCGCGTAGCTCGAATACGGGATGGATTCGTGGGCCCCGACGCGGGCGACCGCGGAAGGGTCGGCGGCCCATCCCGATACCCAGGCGATGCGCGTAGGTCCGAGCTGGCCAAGCCCACCCGCGGCCCGTTCTGCGGCCGGCCACATCAGCACCTCTTGGGGACCGAGGGCGCCGGAAAATCGAGTGATCGGAGGTAGGCTCACGCCGGCGCTGCGATAGGCGGCGGCCGCCGCGATGGTCGATCGGTGGCCGCGTATCTTCCATCCCGCCGCCGCGAGCGCNNGAGGAATACCGGCGCGCATCCGACGTCCCGCGATGAACGCGCAAACCGGCAAGCCGCCGCCTGGACCTCGGCGCGCGAAATGAAACCGAACCGGGGATGCCCAAAAGTGGCGTCGACGCACACCGCATCCGCGGCGCGGACTACTCCCTCCGCGGCGCCCCACGCCGGCGTGCCCAGCCGTGCAGCCCCCGCGTACAAGACGCGGCGGGTAGCGGTTTCGCAAGACAAGACCGTCGCGCCCGGAAGGTGACCGGACGGCAACAATTCAAGGCGAAGGGCACCCAACGTGAAAGGCCGTCCCGGTGCGACCAGCAGCGCCCGGGTACGCAGGCGATCGCCATCGGCACCCGACAGCGTGAGCGTTTCCTTTGTGGTCAAGATCTGCGCCCGGCGGGCGGGGACACGCCCGCGCCCGCGCCGATGCGGGCCGCGCAAGAGCGCCCGCGCGTTCGACAGAAACAGGAGATCCCCCCCGCTCGTGGCATCGCACGCGATGACGGTGCCGGCGATGCGTGTTCCTCCCCGAAAAAGGAATGATCGCGCGCGCCCGCTCCGCTCCCGTGTGCTCATGCGCGAGCCGGTTATAGAGGTCGCCTCGTCCGTTGCCAAGCACGCGTTGCGGCCCGCTTCCGCACTGGCGCCCCGCACCGCCGCCTTGCTAAGCTGGCTGGCCCATGGCGCCGTGCCTCCGCAAGGATCTGGTTGCCACGACGGCCGACGAGCAGGGCATCGCTTGCGTCGAGGTGACGGACCCGGTCAACGGGGTCAGTTTTCGCTTCTACGACTTCGAATATGCCTTGGCTCAACAGTTGACGGGACAACCCACGGACGTTGTGATCGAGTGGGCCCGAGCGACGTACGCAATAGACTTGTCGAACGAAGCGCTGGATCTGTTTGTCCAGAAGCTCGATGGATTGGGATTTCTCGCCGCGCCGGGATCGTCGCCGGTTCCCACGGAGCCCTTTGCGTTGCTTCCGCGACTGGAGGTCCTCGCGGCGCCCTTGCCGCCGGTCGTCGCGCTGGAACCCGGCCCCGCGGCCGTCCCCGTTCCCGCCGCGGCGCCCTGGCCCGTGGCCACTGATCACGCGAAATCCGCCGGCCGGTCAGCTCCCGTTTCGCCCGCCTTCGGCGTGGCGACGGCGCTGTCCAGCCCCCGGCCATCGGCTCCCCCTTTGTCCCCGCCTCCGGGCGGGTCCACGGCGGGGGTGTCGATTTTCGGCGCGCCGGCCGGCGACATCGTGCCACGGGCGCCTGCGCGCGGTGGTGGTGCGGCCACTGGAAAGTCCTTCCTTTCGAAGAACGACGCTTCCGACACCCCGCTCGGGTCGATTGCGCGCGCGATCGCGGAATCCACGGCGCCCCCGCCGGCGGGGGCGCTTGACGTTGGGCTTGTGGGGGGAGCTCCGATCCCGCGTGACGTCACCGGCCCTGCGCCAGGCGGGTCTCGGGATGCACACCCCGTGGCGTTCGCGGACGAGGGCCAGACAGCGAATTTGGGCGACCAG
>PMNO01000422.1:2954-5438 GCA_003161835.1 Myxococcales bacterium
TGGTTCGACGAAATCGGCACCGTCGCCCCCCCGCGGGAGGACACCCTGGCGTTTCGGGTCGGCGGCAGAGTGCAGGACGCCATGCCCCCTGGCGCCACGTTCTCGGTAGGTGACGCGATCGCGCGATTGCAAGGTGTCGCGGCACGCGAGTTGGCCGTCAACCGGCTCCGTTCGCGGGTGGCCTTTTTTGAACAGCTGCGGGATAGCAGTCGGGCGGAAGGTTCCGAGGCCGCCGCACGTCAGGCCGACATAAAACTCGCGGCGCGGAAGCTCGAACTGTCCGCAGCCCAGGCGGCGCTCGCGGAGCTGGAGATTCGCCCGAAAGTGCCCGGCGAGATCGCCCAGGTTCTGGTTCAGAAGGGCGATCTGGTCAAGGGCGGAGCCGCCGCGTTCCACGTCCGGTCCACCTGGCCGCGCGCGACCTTCGCGTTCTCAGCCGAGGACGTCGCACGTCTTCAGGAGCTCGGTTTCTGCCGGATCGAGACGGTTGCGGTCGCGGGTACGGGCGGGGACACTGGCACCGCGCAAAGCAAGGTTCGTACGATCGATTGCGTCGCCTCGACGCCCACGGCAGCCCCCGGTGTCGCCCCGGAGCCTTTGGTCGCCGTCGATCTGATTGGGGCGACGGGCGTGACCGCCGGCACCCGGGTCCGTCTCGCCAGCGCGCGGTACGACGGCGTGTTTCCGGTGCCGCAGTCGTGCGTGCTCCGCGAGGGCGACGTTGATCACGTGTGGGTCGTCTCGGGTGGGGGACGGTTTGCGGAAAGGCGGACCGTGGAACGCGTGGCCACCGTCGATACCACCGAGCTCGTGGCCCACGGCATCGCGGTGGGGGATGCGGTGGTGGTCGATCCTCCCGCCACGCTCAAGGCCGGCTCCGAGATCGAGGTCGTTCGCTGACGCTTTGTCAGGGTCGGAATCTGGGATCCGCGAGGAACCCCGCGTCGGTCATGGAGAGAAGGAAAGCGAGCAGATCGCTTCTTTCGCTGGCTGAGAGGGTCAAGATCCGTACCTGGGGGTCGGTCCAGGCACTGCCCCGGCCACCCCGTTCGTACTGAGCGATCACCTCCTGCANNGTGGCTCCGACGTTGCGGAGCCCGGGCACTTTGAACTTCCCCAGGTCGCCCGTTCGACCCGTCAGCATCTGCCGCCCTGGATCGCCGCCGTCCACGTAGGTGCCGTTGTTGAAGAATCCTTCGTTCGTGAGCCTGCCCGAAGGGTGGCAGTGAAAGCACCCCCCCTTCTCCGACAAGAAGAGCTCCTCGCCGCGACGCTCGGCCTCACCAAAGGTGGTGTCGTCGCCCCTGAGATGACGATCGTAGGGGCTGTCGCCGCTGACGAGGGTGCGAACGAAACTGGCGATCGCCTTGCGCAGGGATTCTTCCGTCGCGGGCTCACCGTATGCGTCCTCGAAGAGCCCGGCGTATCCGGGATCCGCCGCCACCCGCGCGGCGGCGTCCGCGAGCGCCAGGTCCATCTCGACGGGATTCTCGATGGGCTTGCCGGCCTGCTCCTCGAGGGTGCGCACCCGACCGTCCCAAAAAAAGCTCGTGCCCCAGGCGAGGTTGATCAGGGCCGGCGCGTTGCGGGTGCCCTGGCGCTGATCCACCCCGGTCGAGACCGCCTGGGGATCCGAGAAGGCATGCTCGGGCGGATGGCAGGTGGCGCACGAGATTTCACCTGTACGCGATAGTGTCTTGTCGAAGAACAGGCGCTTGCCGAGCCGTGCCCGCCCCTCGGTGAGGGCGTTGTCGGCAGGCGCTACCTCCGTCACGGATCCGGCGGCAAATTGCGCGGGCGATACGGTCGCGAGCAGCGACGCAGGGGCGGGCACGGTCGGCATGGTTCCCATCGTGGATGGGGCGTCGCAACCCCCGGTCATCGCCGCGATCGCGATCGCGACCGAACCGGCGACAGTGATCGTTCCGCGCAAGGGCCCGGCCGACATCAGGGGCCGAACACGAAGATTTTCAATCCGGCCGTGCTGCGCCGCAGGCGTTCACCGAGCTCCACTTCCGAAGCGCCCGGGGGGAGGACAAAATCAGTCAGGTTCACCTCCATGGCGGCGCCACGGAAAACTTCGTCCAGGACGAACCGGATGGTCTTGGTGGCCGTTCCCCCCGGCGCGGGAACGGCCAACGTTCCCTCGACTTTGATGGCCGGCGCCGCGTTCATGGTGAGACTGCCACCCATGTGGATCAGGCCAGGGAGGGTGAGGGTGCCCGAGGTGCCCGCGTCGGAAAGAGGCGGGGNNAACAGGTGAGGCCACGTCATCTGAGAGGTGACGGAGAGCGGGTCGTGGCGCAGGGAAACATTGCCCTGATTGCACTCGAGTGTCAGGCCCCACGAGAAGGTGAGACCCGCGTAGGTGCCCGCCGGCGCCAGCACCCTCATCGTGCGGGATGCCATGTCGTCCGCGTTGAAGAAATGCACGCCATAGGGTTGCGGTGCACCGGCGGCGGTGACGATGTCCACCGGAACCGA
>PMNO01000139.1 GCA_003161835.1 Myxococcales bacterium
CGGCGGCAACAACTTCACCTTCACCGTGGGCTCCAGCGCGACCGCGACGCCGACGCTGAACATCTCGGGCCTGGCGGTGAAGAACACCGACACCAACGGCATGTACATCAACACCGTGGCCGGATCGTCGACCACGTTCACCCAGTTCGACAACATCGCGTTTTCGAGCGGCACGGGAAACTACCTGCTGCGAATCTACGCGACGTCCCTGGCTCTCTACGGCAACGGCCTCAGCTTCGACGCCAGCACCACCTCCAACCTCAAGCTGGCCGGGAACGGGACCGGCGACGGAGAGACGCGAACCTATTTTGGCGCGACGTGTACGTCCAGCCCGTGCGAGAAGTACGACGCCGACGACGACGCATTGCCCGCCGTATCGGGCACCGCGCCGGGCGTCGCGGGCGACGGCACGGGGGAGAATGCGGGCGACATGGCCGTGGCGGAGTGGCTCTATCGCGGCTACAGCGACACCGCCGGGAGCATCCAGGGTTTCCCGACGACGGCGTTCAACTGGAACACGTTCGTCTACTGGAATACCTACGTGGCATTCAACGACTACAGCGGCTCCACCGACCGCCTGTTTGCCCGCGACACCGACGGCGCATTCAAGAACACCGCGGGCGGCGCCGGCTACTACTGGGATCTGCCCTCCAGCGTGGGAGACATCATCGGAACGCCGCGCTGGACCATGGAGGGCAGCACGCACTACGTCTACGTGCTGACGACGCTCGGCTACGTCTACAAGCTGACCGACAGCGGCACCGCGTTCACGCTCGTCTCCGCGCAGGCCTGGCCGTATCACAACGGAGCGAGCGCCACAGGCACGTGTCCGCTGTCGCTGGATACGAGCAACATCTACTGGGCCGGGAGCGACGGCGCGGGCGCCAAGAAGATGTTCAGCCTCACCTTCGCCATGGCGCTCAATGGCACCCGCACCGCGGTGGCGGACGTCGTCGCCGCGCCGTCGCTGGCGTCCGTATCGGGCACCAACTACCTCTTCACGGCCACCAACGGGAAGATCTACAAGACCCCGACCGATCTCTCCTCGGAGACGACCAACACCCAATCCACGTCCGTCGTCTACGGGCGAACGACGGTCATCAACGGCGTGGTCTATTTCCCCGAGGACATCGGCAAGGTCTGGGCGCTGTCCAGCTCGACGCTGGCGACGACCTGGAGCTATCAGGACACCAACGGCACGCGCCACCCCGGGGGCTGTACGGCCGCCAGCCAGTGCACGGTGCGGAATCTGTACGTCGAGCCACCAACCAACCGGATCTACTTCGGCGACAAGGACGGCCACCTGTACGTGCTGTCGAGCGCGGGCGCCGCGATCTCGGGTTACCCGTTCCGGCCCGGCACCAGCGGCGATGAATTCCAGACCGCGCCGCTCTATCGCGGCGGCGTGATCGTGATCGGTTCGGTATCGGGTAAGGTGTTCATCGTGGACCAGAGCGCCGGGGCCACGTACCAGACCTACAACTTTCAGGCGGCGATCTCGTCGATCTCGTACGACACCGACGGCCAGTACGTTATCGGGACCGCGGCCGGGGACCTCTACTACATCAGCGGCGTCACGGACCCTACCCCGGGGAGCACCTGAGAGTCGGACGCCGCCCGAGGGCGCGTCGGATCAGGGGCGGCGCAGTCGGCGCAGAAGCAACACCAGCGCCACCGCATCGGCCAGCGAAAAGATCACCATCCCGCTGAACACGACCCAGCTCATCGTGAAGCCGCTGCGGCGCATGGACAGCATCAACCCGGCGATGGCCGCTGCCATCATCACGCCGAACGCGAGGACGATCGGGGCCAAGGCGAAGCCCGCTGGCCGCCGCCGCAATAGGAAGGCACCGGCAATGACGTGCGCGGGAATCACGACCGACAGATCGAGAACGTGGACGGGATTGGTTGGGATCCCTGATTCGGCGATGGAGTTCGGAACGGTGCCACGCGCGATCGCGGGAAGGATCTCACCGAGCCAGGCCACCGCGAACAGGACGCCCGTGGCGATCAAGAGCACCCCGATCGTCCGAACGGGAATCGGCTCGGCGAACCAGCGGGCCATGTCCTCGCGGAGGAGCCGCACGGCCATACCGGAGAGAGCGAAGAACGAGAGCCCGAGCCCGGCGCAATAAACCAGGAAGAGTCGATTGAAGTGCACGGCGAATCCGTAGATCGCGAACGTGTAGAGCATGAAGAAGAATCCGCCCGCGAGCAGGAGGATCGCGCCGCGCGAACCACGCAGCGCGAGGACCCCGGTAGTCGCCAGCCAGGGGACGGCGAGCAGCAGATCCACCCAATCCTGGCCAATCGCCTGAGCAGCCCAGTTGGCGGTTTCCCGTGCGTACGTCGCAGGGGCAAGGATCCCGGCCAGCGAGACCACGGCAACCAGCAAGGCCAGCGGAAACGCGGCAAGAATCGGAAGCCGAGATCCGAACGAAGCGTCGACGGGCAACTTGGTGGTCCTCATGACAGGGAGGCATAGGCCGGAAGCGTGCCAGATACACGCGTTCCGCTTCCACACCTACCGGTTTTGCCGGACCTGTATATGAGGGTAATATACATCCTGTGGCCGGGTTCCCTGATGAGCTTACTCAATGTACGGGATTCGAGTGGGATGTCGGCAACGCAGAGAAGAATTGGGAGGCCTACGAGGTCAGTCGTGGGGAGGCCGAGGAGACCTTCTTCAACCGACCGCTTGTCGTTGCTCCCGATGCTGGGCACTCTGGGCGTGAGATTCGATATGCGGCGCTGGGTAGAACCGAGGAAGGACGTCTGCATACGATCATCTTCACCGTCCGCGGGACCTTGATCCGAGTGATTTCGGCACGAGCCATGAGTCGGCGAGAACGGAGAATCTATGAGCAAGCTGCCAGCAAAGAGTAAGAAGAAGATTCCAGTCTTTTCCAGCGAAGACGAGGAGCGGCGCTTCTGGGCCAAACGCGATACCAGTGA
>PMNO01000415.1 GCA_003161835.1 Myxococcales bacterium
TCGCTGTTGGCCTGCGCGAACATCATCAGCTCAACGTCCGTGGGATCGCGCTCCAGCGTGCGGTAGGCATCGACCAGATAGTCGATCTCGTCAGGCGCCAAGGCCAAGCCCATGGTGGCATTGGCGGTTTCCAGCGCGGCGCGCCCGAGCCGCTGGAGCGGCACCGTCGCCAGCCGCCGCGGATCGGCGTCGGCGAAGAGCGCGGCGGCATCGGACGACGTGGTCAGAACGGACTCGGTCATCCGATCGTGAAGGGCCGCTCTCAAGGCGGGCTCGTCGGTCACGTCACCCGCGACCCGATACCAGATGCCACGCTCGATCCGGCGGACGGTTGCAAGCCCGCAGCTCCGCGCGATGTCGGTCGCCTTCGATGACCAAGGCGAAATGGTTCCCAACCGCGGCACCACCAGCAACCGCCGCGCATTTCCGGTGGGGAGCCGGTCCTTGGCGCGTGGCCCATAGCGGAGCAAGCGATCGAGCACCGTGCGCGCGCCATCGTTCAGCACGGCGGCCACGTCGACGAAATGGACGAACGTGGCGCTCAGGCCGCCCACCCGCGGGTTCGTGCGGCGCACCACCGCCAGACGCTTCTCCAGTCGAGCGGGAGTGAACGCAGGAGCTCCAGCAATTTCCAGCATGGCCGTGCCGACAGACTGCCGCGCCCACGCGCGCGATGCAATCGCGTTCACGATCCGCGATCGTGGAGCGCTGCCGGCTTCTTCCACCGACGACGCGGCCGTCTATCGAAATCCTGTTGGCGGGTGTTTCCGTGCTTCCGGGTTTTTCCTTCATGTTTCCAGGAGCGAACCGTGATACTTAATAAGCCATGGTTACTAACGCGAATCGCCACTCTTTGTCGTCACGGACTATCTCGCTGGCACTACTGGCGTTGTCTGCCGCCGTCGGTTGTTCGAGCGGAAGTTCCGCTGGAGGAACCGGCGGACGCTCCGGATCAGGGGGAACTACTTCCTCGGGCGGCAGTACGAGCACTGGCGGAGCAGGGACTGGTGGTGCGGTTGGTTCGGGCGGCGCGGGAACTGGCGGGGCCGTCGCTACTGGCGGCGCGGGGACGGGCGGTTNNGCCGGGACGGGGGCCGTCGCGGGTGGTGGCGGTCGGGCAGGCATGGGTGGAGTTGGTGGATTGCCAGGGGGAACCGGAGGCGCCGGTGGCGGCTCCACGAATTGCGTGGGGAAGGCGATATCTTTCAATGCCAACATTCCGGGGGGCGCAGACCCAGCCAAGGCGCGCGTGGAAATTACCTTTGCTGCCGGCAGCACGGATTTGCCCCTCGGGAACAGCAATCGCACGATTGAATTCTGGGCTTACATGCTGACATCCAGCTGGATGGCAAATGGAAACACCACGTTCTTCTACGGCCCGTATCCCTCCGCTCGGACGGCGGACGGATTTGGGCTGGACTTCGGATCGAACATGGGAAACATCGGGACGATTGACCCATTCACGAACAACATCTTCGACANNAGTCGACAACGACAATCAACCGAGCGGCGTCACGACCACTACACCCCAATGGGTGCACTTTGCCATGACCTGGGACGGATCCGCCGTTCGCGCCTTCGTGAATGGAATCGAGAAGTCGACGAAAATGTCCGCGGTCGCTCAAAAAACATTGATGACCGGTTTGTCGGTTCTGACGATTGGCGGCTATCCGGGAGAAGGTGCGTATTTCAACGGCTACGTTGACGAATTCCGCATCTGGAATGTTGCGCGAACGGCCACCGAGATCATGAGTACGATGAATCACACTTTGGTTGGCAACGAGGCCGGTCTAACGGGGTATTGGAAGTTCGACGAAGGCATGGGAACGACGGCCGCGGACGCTGTAACCACCGCCGGGCACACGGGTCACCCAGGAACGCTGATGGCCACCAGCGCGGCAAACAATCCGACCTGGGTCGCCGGGGCACCCCTGACCTGTCCCTGACCTGTCCGTGCCGAGGGCCACACCTCCCTCACGCAGGCTTTTCCTCCCCACGCACCAAACGACGTATGTTGTCCCGATGGCGCAGGGTCACCAGCACCGCGGTGGCCACCGACAGCGCCACGTATTCGTGCGCGACGCGGCCTTGAATCAGGGCCGCGAGCGGGAATGACCAGACGCCCAGCAACGAGCCCACCGAGGACAATCGCGTGCTGGCGTACGCGAGCGCGTAGACCACGAAGCAGATCAGCGCCAGCGGAGGCGAGAGGCCGACCGCAACGCCCAAGGATGTCGCGACGCCCTTGCCGCCCCGGCCGCGCAGAAAGACCGTGAACATGTGACCGACGATGGCCGCGAGACCAGCNNCCGCGGGCGACATTCGTGGCGCCGATGTTGCCACTGCCGATCGCCCTGATGTCGATGCCCCGGGCGCGTCCCACCAGAAGGCCCGTGGGAATGGACCCGAGAACGTAGGCGCCAGCGCAGAGCAAAACGGCGGAGGTCAACGACGTTGCCCCTGGCTAGGTCCGAGGTGTCATCGTAACCGCGCGGGGCGCGTGTGCGTCCGGGTGGACGCGGCTCCAGAAGTCGGCGACGTCGGCCAGGGATTCGGTGCGCGGACAGTTGCCAGGCAAGCTGTCCAGCAACGTCCGGCCGTAGGTGCGGCGGGCGATGCGCCCGTCCAGCAGCGCGACGATCCCCGCGTCCGAACGCGTCCGGATCAGGCGCCCGAAGCCTTGCTTCAGGGCCAGCGCCGCCCGCGGAAGTTGATACGCACCGAACGGATCGTCACCTTCGTCGCGCAATCTATTGATGCGCGCGGCCGTCAACGGATCGTCGGGCACGGCGAAGGGCAACCGATCGATCACCACCAGCGACAGGGCTTCGCCAGGTACGTCGACGCCCTCCCAGAAACTTTGGGTCGCCAGCAGCACGGAGCCGACCTGCTCGCGCAGCGCGGCCAGCAATACGTGCCGCGGCCGCTCGCCCTGGACCAGGAGCGGATAGGGCAAGACCTGGCGCAGGTGCCCGGCGACGTGGCGCAGGTTGCGAAAACTCGTGAACAACAACAACGCGCGCCCGTGAGTGATGCGGCACAGCTCGGCGGCCCGTTCAGCCGCCGCCGCCGGAAATCTCTCGTCGGTCGGTTCGGGCAGATCCACCGCGACATACAGCAATGCCTGGCGGTCGTAGCGAAAGGGCGACGGATAAATGGCCTCGGCCGCCGTGTCGCCCAGCCCCAATCGCTGGCGTACGTAGTCGAAGGCTCCGGTCACCGTCAAGGTCGCCGAGGTGAAGATCGCGGCTCCCGGGTGGGCCCCGAACGCGGCCGCCAAACGGGGGCCGACATCGACGGGCGCGGTGTGGATGCCCACCCCCCGCGGCCCGATCACGATCCAGCGCACCTCGGTCTGCGCGCGGGCTCCCCGCCCGATGTCGGTCAGAATCGAAAAATCGTCCCGCGTCGATTGCGCCCGCCGCCCCAGCGCCGTCAACTCGGGCGCCGATCGGGGCGCGTCCCGCACGGTTGGTCCATCGGCGTCCAGCCACAGCGCAATCTCTTCCAGCACCGTATCGAGCTCGTGATAGCGCGCGCGAACCGTGCCGGTCCACATCTCGTCGACCAGCGGAAATCGAGCCTCCTCAGTGCCGCGCGCGCGCGGGATGCGCCCGCGCAACGCGTCCGCCCAGGCGCCGGTGGTTCCCTGCAAGCGCGTGGCGGCGGATTGCGCGCGCAGGGGATCGCCCACCTGCACGCGCCCGACATCGCGCGCCAGCGCCAACAATCGTTGGGTCGAAACGTGGACGCCAAAAAATTCACCCGCGATATCCTCGATCTGGTGGGCCTCGTCGAAGATGACGGCTTCATACGGGGGCAACACCGCCGCTTCGGGCCACGCCCCACGCAGGGCCAGATCCGCGAAGAACAGGTGATGGTTGGCGACCACGATGTCGGCGGTGGCGGCCTGTCGCCGCATGGCGGTCACGAAACAGCGATCGTTGTACTCACAGCGCGCGCCGATTCTGGTCTCCGGAGAGCTCGCGATCTCGCGCCACAGCGGGCTGTCGTCGGGCAGATCGGGAACGTCCGCGCGATCGCCGGTCGCCGTTTCGTCGACCCAGGCGCGCAAGCGGTCGAACGCGGGATCTGCGATCAAGGTCGTCTGGCGTTCGAAGGCCGCCAGCCGGCGTCGACAGACGTAGTTGCCGAGGCCCTTCATCACCGCCCACGTGAACGGACGCGGCATCACGGCGGCCAGGCGCGGCAAATCCACGCGTGCGATCTGATCCTGCAGGTTCTTGGTGGCCGTGCTGACCACNNGTACCGGTTCCCGCTTCCACCAGCAAGCGCTCGTCGTCGGCGATGGCGCGCGCGATGCGGGCGGCCATCTCCAGTTGTCCCGGGCGGTGCTCGTAGCCCGGAAAAGCCGCCGACAGGCGCCCCCCCGGTCCCAGCACCTCCGCGGGCGTCACTGGTCGGGACTCGCCGCGCCGGGCGTCGCGTTCGTTCGGCTGGCTTTCTCATCCAGGCCGGACACGCCGAATCGACGCTTGAGCTCGGCAAACACGTCGTCGACGGCGATCCCCGCTTTTTCGAGCCCCACCAGCACGTGAAACAGCAAATCCGCGGCCTCGTGCGCGGTGTGGGCGGCATCGCCTTCCGGCAGAGCCTCGGCCAGCTCGCCCGCCTCCTCCGAAATCTTGCCCAGGACTTTTGGCCACCCACCGTCGAGCAGCGACACAACGTATGATTTCTCGGGTCGCTCGCGCCGCCGGCGCGCGATGGTCTCGGCCACCCGCTGCACGATCAACGCTGGCGGATCGATGGGTCCGCCGTCCTCACGCAGCCCGAGCGACGTTCCGTCCCCGCGCGTCCCGCCGGCATCGATACCGCCGAGCCCACGAAAGAAGCAGCTCGTGTGACCGGTGTGGCACGAAGGCCCGTCCGCGTTGACCGCATAGAGCACCACATCGCCGTCGCAATCGATCCGGACGTCGCGAACGTGCAGCACGTGCCCCGACGTTTCGCCCTTGCGCCACAACGCCCCGCGCGACCGACTCCAGAAGTGGGCCTGCCCCGTCTGGATGGTCAGGCGCAGGGCCTCGGGATTCGCCCAGGCAAACATACGGACGCCGCCGCTCGTGATGTCCTGGGCGATGACGGGCACCAGGCCCGAACCGTCGAAGGCCACGGCCGCCACCAGGGCATCGGCTGGCGAGGAGGTCATGGGTGCTGTCATCGGAATGGATCTCGCACGGGAACGCTCCGGCTGCGCAGGTATTCGTGAGCCTCGCCGACGGTGTGGTCGCCAAAATGGAAAATCGACGCCGCCAACACCGCCTCCGCGTGGCCGATCACAATTCCCTGGTAGAGGTGGTCGAGCGTTCCGACCCCGCCCGACGCGATCACGGGCACCGACACGCGGTCGGCGACAGCGCGCGTCAGCTCCAGGTCGAAGCC
>PMNO01000711.1:0-2620 GCA_003161835.1 Myxococcales bacterium
TCGAGCGGCGGCGGCTCCGCCAGCGACGACAAGCCGGAGAAGCCCCCTCTCAATCTCACCGTCAGCGTCGGAGCGACCGGGTTCACCATCGCCGCGTCGGGCGGCGTCTTGCCTGTGATCGCGAAGCTATCCAACGGGCAATACGACTACGCGCAGCTGACCAAGAAACTGCTCGAAATCAAGTCTTCCCCCGACAATGCGACCGAGACCAAGGTGAACTTCAACGCCGACGCGAACACGTCCTACGACATCGTGGTGGCGACCCTGGATGCCATGCGCCAGGACGAGGGCGGCAAGGTCCTGTTTCCCGACGTCGCCTTCTCGGCGGGTATTCTCTGATGGAACACAACATGAGCCGGCTGGCCGGCAAGAAGGCCATTCGCTCCTTCGCCCGCAAGCTGTCCGAGCCGGAGGTCATCAAGGACCTGAACATCACCCCGATGATGGACATGATGACCATCATCCTCGTATTCCTGCTCAAGTCCTTCGCCAGCACGTCGTCCACGATCACCTTCGACGCGAACCTTCAGGTGCCGCGGTCCATCACGCAGTTGAAGCCCAAGGAGGCCATCGCGCTGACGGTCACGAAGAAGGTCATCCTGGTGGAAGGCGATGGGATAGCCCCTATCACGGGCGGCAAGGTTGATCCGGCGGTCAAGCGGGACGGCGAGAACGGCTACTACATCACGCCGCTGGTCGATGTGCTGGAAAAGCACGCCCGCAAGGAAAAGAAGGTAGCCGAGCTCACCGGCGTGCCGTGGGAAGCCCAGCTGATGTTGATAGCCGATCAGACGACGCCGTACCGCCTGCTGACGGAGGTCCTGTATTCTTGCGGTCAGGCCGGCTACGCGAACTACCGGCTGTTGGTATTGAAGTCAAAAGACTGACCACCGCCGCGACGGCGCGGAGGGGTCGCGAGGGGCCGTGTTATAACGGCGCCTCTTTTTAGGGTCCGAGCGGCCCGATACTCACCCCCCGGAGACTCGTCCATGCGCGCACGTTCGTTGGCGGTTTGGTTTACCAGAGCGGCCGTCGTTTTGGCTTCGTTGCTTGGCGCCCCCCTGGCCTGGGCGGCTGATGCGCCCCACGGCGGAGAAGCGTCCTTGATTCTGCCCGACATCAACAGCGTCTTGTTCATGGGCGATATCCCAGGCGGCAAGTTGCTGATGGGGGGAATCCTGGTGTGCTTGTTGGGCCTCACCTTTGGGCTGGTCATATACAGCCACCTCAAGAACCTACCGGTGCACAAATCGATGCTGGAGATCTCGGATCTCATCTACGAGACCTGCAAGACCTACCTCATCACGCAGGGCAAGTTCATCTTGCTTCTAGAGATCCTTATCGGAAGCATCATGGTGGTCTACTTCGGGGTGCTGCGGCACTTCGATTCGACCAAGGTCGTGGTGATCCTGCTGTTCAGCCTGATCGGNNTGTTCTTGCCGCGCGACCTCGCCGGCTCCTGTTTCATCGGTTTCGCGATCGGGGAATCCCTGGGCGCATCCGTGCTCCGCATCGCGGGGGGCATCTTCACCAAGATCGCAGACATCGGCTCCGACTTGATGAAGATCGTCTTCAACATCNNTTCGAAACCTACGGCGTCACCGGCGTCGCGCTCATCACCTTCATCTTGCTGGCGGTGAGCGATCCCACGGTGCAGGTGCAGCTGCTGGTGTGGATCTTCATGATGCGCATCATGATGATCGTCGCCAGCGGGCTGTCGTTCCTGCTCAACGAAGCGGCCGTGAAAGCGCGCTTCGGCAACGCCGACAAGATGAACTTCGAGAGGCCGCTCACGCAGCTGGTGTGGGTGACGTCCCTGGTGTCCGTGGCCATGACTTACCTGGTGTCGAATTTCCTGATCCCGAGCCTGGGTCAAGGCGGCGACAACACCCTGTGGTGGAAGCTGTCCACCATCATCACCTGCGGCACCCTGGCCGGGGCCATCATTCCCGAGGTGGTCAAGGCCTTCACCTCCACCGAATCCGCCCACGTGCGCGAGGTCGTCACGTCGTCGCGGGAGGGAGGCCCCTCGTTGAACATCCTGTCTGGTTTGACCGCGGGCAACTTCAGCGCTTACTGGATGGGTATCGTCATCGTCGCGCTGATGGGAATCGCCTACGGCGTCAGCACCCAGGGTCTGGGTGACATCATGAAGGCCCCGGCGGTGTTTTCGTTCGGCCTGGTGGCGTTTGGATTTCTGGGGATGGGCCCCGTGACCATCGCGGTCGATTCGTACGGCCCGGTGACGGACAACGCGCAATCGGTCTACGAGCTATCCGTCATCGAAACCATTCCGAACGTCATCGCGGAGATCAAGAAGGACTATGGCTTCGATGTGAATTTCGAGCGCGCCAAGCATCTGCTNNGAGGAGAACGACGGCGCGGGCAATACCTTCAAGGCCACGGCGAAGCCGGTCCTCATCGGTACGGCGGTCGTGGGGGCCACGACGATGATCTTTTCGATCATCATGACCCTCACCCAGGGGCTAACGAGCGGGCTCGAAAATCTGTCCATGCTGCACCCGCCTTTCTTGCTGGGTCTGATCACGGGTGGTGCCGTCATCTACTGGTTCACAGGCGCATCCACCCAGGCGGTGTCCACCGGGGCGTACCGCGCGGT
>PMNO01000711.1:2631-8210 GCA_003161835.1 Myxococcales bacterium
GCCATCTTCATGGCCAACGCGGGGGGCGCCTGGGACAACGCCAAGAAGTTGGTTGAAGTCGAGTTGAAGGAAAAGGGAACCGCGCTGCACGCCGCGACCGTGGTGGGAGACACGGTCGGCGATCCCTTCAAGGACACGTCGTCCGTGGCCATGAATCCGGTCATCAAGTTCACCACCCTCTTCGGTTTGTTGGCGGTCGAGCTCTCGGTCGAGCTCAGCCGAACCATGAGCGCGGTCCTGGCCGGGGTGTTTTTCCTGGTGTCCACCGTGTTCGTATGGCGTTCCTTCTACGGTATGCGCATCGGAACCGAACCCTCCGCCGCGGCGGGGATCGCGGCGGCCGCGGCAGCGCCGAGGAGCTAGAGTTCCTCGGGGCGCCGCCGCTCCAAATCAAGCGGGCCCGGAGCTTAGCGTCGTAGGAAGCGGAGAGTGGCGGGGGCGAATGGGGCGACGGCGGCCAACAACAGGGCGGCGGGCCACAGCGTTCCGAACATCGTCACGAGCGCGATCAGGCCTGGAAAGACGCCCCAGATGGATTGAAAGGCAACCCCGAAGAGCGCGGGGATATCGCCGGAGGCGGACATCCCGACCTCGGACCACACGTGGAAGCCTCCGTGAGCGAGCAGCGCGACGGCCGACGCGCTCAGGGCGAGGACTCCCCACGCGCGCAGACGCACCACGGCCGCAAGGCCAGACGCGCCCAGAGCCGCCGCGACCAGCAATAACAGCGCATGCAGCGTCCCCTGCCCCGGATCCTTCGGCGCGAGCGCCCACAGAATCATGCTGGGCAGCGAGGCCGCGCTCCGCGTGACCGTCTTTCTGAGACGGGCGACGCCGAACTCGTCCATCACGAACCGTTGCCGCCAAGCTTCCTGCAGATCGTAGAGCGCAGCCATCCGCTTGCCGAGCAAGAGCGCCACCACCAGGGCATGCAATCCCCCGTAGATTGCCAGCGGCCACATCCACCCGAGCATGACCGTGGACATCACCGCGACCATGACCCCCCGCCAGCCGAGTCCCGCCGCGAACCAGCGGCCCCAGAACCATTCAGCGGTCACGGCGAGAAAAGCGACCAGGTAGCAGGCCCCCAACGCCAGGAAGGCGGGCCCCCAGCCCGTCGGAGCGTTGAGGGACAACATGAAATACAAAGAGACGAAGAAACTCAGCGCCAAAGCCGCCACGGCGCGCCTGGTCTTCTCGAACCCGAAATCCTNNACCCGGCGGTTGCGGGCGCGGTTGGCGGGGCTCAGGTTCGGGACCACCGGCTTGGTCGAGCCGACCCCGGTCGCGGTCAGACGACCCTCCGCGATACCCCGCCCGACCAAGAGCTTTCGAATGACATCGGCCTGTAGCTGCGTGAGCTCATCGACCAGCGGCTGCGGAAGGCCGTTGTCCCAATGAGCGGTGATCCGTAGGTGCTTGATCTCGCCATGGGCCTCCAGGAGGTCAGCCACCGCGTTCACCAAGGTCAGGGTCTGGGCGGTCGGATTTGCCGTCGCGCCCACGAATCGGATGGCTGAACTCACCTTGATATGGTCGCCGCTCAGGGTCGCATTTGGGTTTAGCGTCGCGGACCGCACGACCAGGTCCAGCTGCTTGTCTTGATCCACCACCAAATCCACCTGGGTGATCCGCGACGACTGACCCGGAACGTCCGCTTTCACCTGGTACGTTCCCGGGATCACAGATGCCGCGTAAACGCCGTGCGGGTCGCTCTTGGTTTCGTGGATCTCGACGCCGGCAAACTTGATCGAGGCTTCCACTCCCGTACCGCGCGCATCCGTGACCCGCCCGTGGACTTTCGCCACAGGCGGATTCGGCACCAGCACAATGGGGACGTCGACCGATTTTCCGGCCACCACGGTGGCGGTCACTCTTGCAGGGTCGAAATTCGCCGCCGAGACCTCCAGGGTGATGGGGCCCGCGCCGACGTTCGCGGTCCCGAATGCGCCGTCGGGATCACTGGCTGCACGCGCTCGGGCTTGTCCGGCGATCGCCACCACGGCACCGGACACCGGCGCACCGTCACGGGCGTTGCGGACCGTTCCGGTGACCTTGCCCTCCGTTTTCCAGGGGCCATCTTTCTCAACGGTGCGAGTCACCACCACCACGCGCCTCAGAGAATCCAGATCCAAGGGATAGGACAACCCGAACATCAGATTGAACGGCGGCAGCGGCGGCCCGTAGGGAAAGCCAGGCGAGCGAATGCGAATGTCCGCGCCCAGATCGACGGTGATTCCGCGATGAACGTCGGCGCGCACCCCCAGAGTCAGCCACTGCAGGTCACGGTTGTCGATGCACGGCTTCTTGGTGCTGTCGGACGCGGCGCAGTTGGGCGTCATGTAGTCCTGAAAGTCGCGGTCGGCGTCGGCGGTGACGTAGGACACGTGATACTCCAGGAACGCCACGAGGGGCACCCGCGGAAAGACCTTTTCGAGTGGCGCATCGACGGCCAGCGCAAACCTCAGGCGGCTCGGAGCGATGCCGTAGGCAAACATGGCCGCCTCCTTGGTGTCGAGCGAAACACCCGACAGGGCGCGCAGATTCGAGGAATTGTCGGCGTAGAAGTTGGCGCCCACATGAACCCGCATCGGTATGTCGCGGGCGCGACGCAGATCGTAGGTGAAAAGCGGTCCTAGCCACCACGAAGTCGAGCTGGGCGACACCGCCAGATCCGACACACCGGAAAGAAATTTCAATCCCAGCTCAACGCCAAAAGACGCCGCGGGCGATAGCGGCAGCACCCACTTGCCCCCCAAGATCAGATCCCCGAAGGTCTTGATCAACTCGGGATCGCGGTCGACGGCGACGTCGCGGACGCGCTGGTTTCGGTTGCTGGAATTCAAAATTGCCCCGAACAGCTCGACGTCCCGGCGCAAGGTGTAGCCGGCGACCAGGCCGCCGGCCAGCCGCCGGTTGGCATCCCCCGCGATCAAGAAACTGTTGGCGCCAAAGTATTCGCCATGGAGGCCCACGCGCAGTTGATGCAGCGGCCCTACCTCGGCGGTCGACGCGTGCAACAATCCCACCGGACCGGTCAGCGACGGCAGAGTGGGCAACACGCGCTCCGCGGGCACCGGCTCGGAAACACCCTGGGAAATCTCGGCCGGAGTGGCCGTTGCGGACTCGGGGAGCGACGGGGCGGATCGCGGTGCCGGATCCGAGGGCGGGGTCGGAACCTCTGGAGTTCCTGGTCCGGCCGACTCTGGCGTGGGCGCGGGCGATACAGGCGGCGCCGACGGCACAGGCGTGGAAGGGGGCGGCACGGGCGGCGCCGCTGGCGGCACGAAGGGTAGCGGCCGAGCTGGAGGCGGCACGGTCGACGGGGCGGCCGGCGCGGGCCGGTTGCCGGTGGCAGCCGGCTCGGTCGCGAACTGTGCCGACTCCGGGGCAACCTGGTTTGCGCGCGTTGACCAGGGAATGAAAATGGCAGCCAACAAGACCGTCGGAATCAGCGCCGAACGGATCGAATGGACGGTGAGCTGGAACATGGGGCGCCTCTTCAAGGGTGGGGGATGGCGGCGGATCGGAGCCTACAGCAAGATTGCCGCTTGCGGCCATTGTGTGAACGACGCGATCTCGCCGAAAACACCGATGGAATGCGATTTCTCTCCCAATCGGTTGCGCTTGGCCGGCGACCGTGAAAAATTGCCGGCCGTGGACCTGCCGCCCCTGACATTGGAACAGCTCACGCAAGAGATTCGCGATGTGGCTTTGCAAGTGCACGCCGCCCAGGAACGTCTGGAGGACCGCGACTTCATCTCGGCGGCTCACGCCGCCGTCGACTCGATGAACCGCCGATTCAAGGACCTTCTGGCCTCATTGGCGCCCTCCGAGCAAGTGGTCGCCGAACGCGCGCTCGGACGTCGGGTGGCGGATGTGCGGCGGATGGCGTCGCTGCTGCCGCGAATCCCAGCCGGTCAGGTCATCAGCACACCCGATCGGCAAGTCAGCGGCACATCCCTGATCGGGGAGCGGCGAATTACCGGCGTGTCCTGGAGCAACAACCGGACCGCGCCGGCGGACGGCCTCCGGGTCGGCGGCGAGGTCGATGCCTGGTGCGGCAAGTGCAGCGAGACCAAGACCCACAACATCATCGCCATGGTCGGGTCGGACCCCAAGCAGGTGCTGTGTCAGTCCTGCGGCTCCCGCCACACCTATCGCACGGGCCCTGCGCGCAAGCGCGCCGCGGAAGGAATCGCGCAGTCCGCATCCAGCCGCACCCAGGCTCCGGATCGGGAGGCTGCCCGCAAGGCGGAGATCGTACGGGCCCTGGGGGAAGAGGTCTCTTCGGCCGAGTCGGTACGCGTGTTCAACCCGAAAGAACGCTACAAGGCAGGCGAGATCATCAGCCACCCGCAATACGGGCGGGGCAAGATCGAGAATGTCCTGCGCTCGAGCCTGTTGGTCCGATTCCCGCGTTCAGGACTCAAGCCTCTGTCGTTGGTCTAACGCGCCTTCGGCGCCGCACGGGCGTTAGACGGGGGTCTGATCCACGTCCTCGAGAAATCGCCGGAGGAGGCCGTCAACCATGAGATTGCGGGCCGCGGCGTCGTAGCGCCCGCCCCGGTAGCCACCCTGGATCTCGTCGAACTTCACGCGCGTGTTCTCCACGAGCGCTTTGTATTCGCCAACCTTGGTCGTGATCTCCTTTTGATTCTTGACCAGGTATCCGACCGCGGAAACGGCCGCTGCGCCGGTCAATACGATGCCGAGCGGCCCGGACAGCGCGTAGCGCAAGCCCACTCGCAACGCCACGACGCCTGCGGCTCCCATGGCGGCCTTCTTCAAACCGGAGCCGTCCTTCACGGAATCCGCAGCCATCGACATGGCCTGCCCGGACGCGATCAGCAGCGCGATGACGTTGCCCCGCCGTGCTTTCCAGCCCCGTTCGTAGTATTCGCGAATTGCGGTTTTGAGAAACGCACGGTAGTCGTCGAAGACTTCCGGCCGCAGATCGGTGTCGCTCAAATGTTGCGCTGGCGTGGTCATGGTTCCTCCGTTCGAATCCGCCGCTAGATCGTAGCACGTGGCAGGCGCAAACTGTGGTCCGTGTCTGGCCGTTGTCCCATGCTTCTGTCGTTTGCGTGGGTCATGCCGATGGTGCTGGGGCCGGCCAGTCACGCGCGGGCGCTGGACACGCACGCCGACCCGGCCACCGACCGCTCCATGCGCGAGGCGGCCGCCGCTCTGCGCGCGGGCCAATACGAGGAGGCGCGCGGGCCAGCGGAGTCCAACGACCGCCGACACCGACCCGACGCCACCGCGTCGTGGGTCGCCGCCCGGGCCGAGATCGCGCTCGGCCTGTACACGCAGGCACGTGAACGACTGGAAAAGGCTCTCGCGCGCTCGCCACGGGACTTCCGGTTGCGCCACGTGCTTTGCGACGTGTTGACCCTGCAGGGCGATCACGCCGCCCTGCGGCCCCTGACGAACCAGATCCGCGATGACTGGAACATGGGGCGGGTGGATACCCGGAACGTCGAAGTCCTGCTGGCGGTCGCGGCGATCGATCGCTTGGACGGAAACTGGCAGGAGGCGAATGACAAGCTGCGAACGGCGGTGCGCGCCGCTCCGGG
>PMNO01000711.1:8236-8377 GCA_003161835.1 Myxococcales bacterium
GAGATCGCCATCGACGGAGAGGACTTCGACACGGCCGCCGCGTTGTTGGCCGAGATCCGACGCACGAACCCGAACGAGCCGGCCGCGGCCTGGCTATCTGCGGCTCGCGCGCGCTTGCTCGACGACCTGGACGGCTATCGA
>PMNO01000418.1:0-3915 GCA_003161835.1 Myxococcales bacterium
GCACGGATCGATGCCGTCGAGCGGATCTTGAGCGATCTGGAGCTGGCGGAAACGCCGCGCATCATGGTGATGAACAAGATCGATCGGCTCACCCCGGAGGAGCAGGCCATGATGCGCGACAACGATCCGCAGATCGGCGGATTGCCGACGTTCGCGATCTCGGCGCGCGCGCGCGACACCACCGTGCCGCTGCTGGACGCTATTGAGCGGTTGCTGTGGAAAGAGGGCCGACTGGCCCGCACGGCCACGGCCGCGCCGACGGACGGCGCCGTTTCTGACCCGGTATAGCCGCGGGTCAGGTCACCGGTTTTGCGCGAATCACGATGCGACCGTTCTCGGCAACGACCCGAAGGTCCAGTCGCGCCCCCGGGTTGGCCGCGCGCAGCCGGTTCAGGTGCGGCAGGACCTTGGCGCGAATGCGGTCGATGGTCGGCGGAGGCCCGGCCAGGGCCAGGCGCGCGTGCGCCTCGGCGTAGGCCCGACCGAGCGCCGCGAGATCGTCGGAGTCGGTGGCCTCCGTGGNNCGATTTTGCTGCGCCACGAATGCCTTGGCCCGTCCGACGGGGATGCCCAGGGTAGCCGCTTCGCCCTCGGTCAGAGGCTCCCCGCGCGCGGCTATGCGCCGATAGGCCTTTTGCAAGTCGCGCCGGCAGGTCCCGGACTCGATCTCTCGCAGCGTCCGGTTCCAGTAGGTTGTCAGCAGCGTCCAGCGCTGGGACAGGGCCTGGAATCGAAAGCGCAGCGCGACGTTTCGGATCGCGAGCTGCTGGGTTTCCAGCATCAGGCGATTGACTTCCTGACGGGGTACCTGCGGGGGACGACGCTCGACCCCCAAGAAGAACGATTCGTACAGGGCCCGCAGCCGCTCCACCTTGCGTTCCAGATCGTCGAGGCGCGCGCCGATCGCCTCCGAGGATTGGAGCGAGGTCCCGACGCCCGGCTTTCGGGGCAACGCGGCGCGAAAGACTGACATGGCTCTCGTACCTCGAACCCTCGGCGGGAACTCCGCGGTTCTTGAGCGCGGGTGCCGCGCCCCGCGCTCGATCCCCGTGTCACGCGGGCGGCCGGGGGTGGTATGAACGCCGAGTCGCCAGATCGGATTTTTGGGATGAATCTCTTCGTTTGGGCCGCCGCAGTCGTCGTTCTCCTCGGGGCGTTGATTCTCGTCCACGAGCTAGGTCACTTTGCGTGCGCCAAATTGTTCGATGTCAAGGTGATCCGGTTTTCCCTCGGGTTCGGGCCCCGGATCCTCGGCCTGAACTGGGGCGAGACCGAATATCGGCTCTCGCTGATCCCCCTCGGGGGTTTTGTCCGCTTGCTCGGAGAAAACCCCGCCGAAGCCATGGCGCCTCGGGACCGGCATCGGGCTTTGGTGGCCAAGCCCCTGTGGCAGCGGTACACGATCGTCATCGCGGGGCCCGCGTTCAATTTGATCTTACCCTTGCTCATCTACTTCGTTCACTACGCCGGCCAGCGCACGCTGCTGCCACCCACGCTCGGAACCGTCCTGCCCGACTTTCCGGCGGCGGCGGCCGGGCTGCTTCCGGGAGACCGGGTGGAGGCCATCGACGGCAAACGGATTCGCTATTGGGAAGAGCTGGAAGACACGATCGCCGCCGGACCGACGCGCACGCG
This sequence comes from Myxococcales bacterium, assembly GCA_003161835.1. Lineage (GTDB taxonomy): Bacteria > Myxococcota_A > Polyangia > Fen-1088 > Fen-1088 > FEN-1088. The sequence goes on from PMNO01000418.1 coordinate 1,636, forward strand.
GCGGTTCGAGATCCGGCGTGGAACGGACATCGAGGAACGCGACGTGGTCCCCGTGCGCATCGAACGCCCGGGCGCGCTCGGTATCTCCGAGTCGGTGGGTTGGATCGGCGTGTCGCCGCGGTTTCATCTGCCTGAAATCGGGGTCATCGATCCCAATTCGCCGGCGGCGTCGGCGGGATTGAAGACGTTCGATTTCATCACCGCGGTCAATGGCAATCCGGTCACCACCTGGGCCGAATTCCAGCGCGCCATCGAACGCAGCGGCGCTTCCCCGCTGCGGGTGACCTACTTGCGGGGCGGGTACTCGGCGATTCCGTTCGCCCACGTCGAGATTCAGCAGCCGGGAACGGCGGTCGTGATCCCCAGCCCGGTGTTCGACGCGGCGAGCCGGCGCCGCTATGACACGGGCATCTTGTCGGCCGAGCTGTTCGTCTTTTCGGTCGAACCCGGCAGCCCGGCGGATCTGATCGGGATCAGACGCGGCGATCAGATCGTCGAGCTGGACGGGCAGGGTCTGGGCAGCTGGGATCTCTTGCGCCAGCGTCTGGCCGCCAATCCTGAGCGCATGTTCCAGATCGCCTGGCTTGCCCCAGGCGCGGGCCGGCGCGAGGCGCGTTTTCGCCAGGAAATCCGCTCCGAGATGGATGCCTATCGACAGGAGGAGCAACGGCTGGTCTTCGGGGCCCTGAACCGGCTCGCCTGGCGCACCGACGCGCCGGTTCCGATCCAGAACCGGTTCGGCTACGCGGTGGGCCATGCCTTCGAACGCACGGGTCAGATCATGGCTGCCATGATCCAGGGCTTTGGACAGATCGTGCGGGGGCGGGTTCCGCTCACCACCCTGGGTGGGCCGATCATGATTGGCTATGTCGCGGGCGTGGCGGCGGAGCAGGGTGTGGACCAGTACCTGTGGCTGATGGCGTTGCTGAGCATCAACCTGGCCATCCTGAATTTCCTGCCGGTGCCGATCCTGGACGGCGGCGTCCTGGTGTTTTTCACCATCGAGCTGTTCAAGCGAGATCCGCCCTCCGAGCGCGCCAGNNTCACAAGCCGATTCTGGCCATTGAAACCTCGACCACGGTCGCGCGCGTGGCCGTGGTCGACGCGCGGACGGGGGCTCGCCTGGCCGCCGCCGAGGCCTCCGCCGAGCGCCATTCGTCCAATCTATTGCGTCTGTGCGTGGAGACCACGGAAAAGGCGCGGGTGACGATCGCGGGCCTGGGTGCGATTGCTTGCGGGGCGGGGCCGGGAAGCTTCACGGGGCTGCGCGTGGGCCTGGCGGTGGCCAAGGGCCTGGCGCTGCCCACTGATCTTCCCTTGGTGCTGATTTCTTCCTTGCACGCACTGGCGATGGACATGAGACCGGCGGCTTCTCCCGGAGAATGGCTGTTGCCGTGTCTCGACGCGGGCAAGGGCCAGGTCTTCGCGGCCCTCTTCGAAGTCCGAGGCGCGGACGACGCGGACGGGGCGGGCGGCGTGCTTCCGCGTGGTGACGCGTGGGCGCTGGCTCCCGAACTCGTTCCCGGGCAACTCCCCGATGATGCCCGGATCGTCAGCGCGGGACCGGGGGCCGCGCGCTACCAGGACGTCCTGGCGGCGGGCCTCGGGACTCGTGGGCGCTTCGTTGAAATCGCCGGCCCCTCCGCCGACGCGGTCGCCGCGCTGGCGCTGGTCAGGCTGTCTCGGGGTGAGGCCGACGATCTGAGCACCGCCGTGCCGGTGTACGGGCGCGCGCCCGATATCACGCAGCCGCGACGTTCCCCGCGCTGAAGGCGTCGCGCAGCGAGGCCGGCGGCGCGCGGGACGAGACACCGCTCAAATTTCGCCAGCGAGGAGCCGGGCCTGGGTCAGGGTGCGAAGGTTTCGGGTTGGCGGTACCGGGCGAGCAGCACGCACGCAAGTGCTATCGCGACGCCGCTGCCCACGTGGTGGATGAGCACGTGCGACCATCCCCGCCCGCAGCTCAGCTCGCCCGCGATGGCGCCGGTGGCCGCGGCGGAGACCCCGGCCAGCAACGACCGGCCCAGGGTCACGGAGAATTTGCGCATCGAATAGAGAACCAGNNCCCCCGCCGCGCCCGGCCACGATCGCTATTGCCGCGCCAATCGCCAGCGCCGCGGCGATCCGGCGCAGCACCGCCTTGCCGGGGGCGATGGCGGCGAAGACCCCCAGCACCTGAACGATCGTCAGCAGCGCCAGGGGCAACCAGCGGGCGCTCAACCGGTCGATCTCGACGATGGACAGCCACGCCCCGGCGGCGAGCACGGCCGCGGTCGAAGC
>PMNO01000418.1:3923-4180 GCA_003161835.1 Myxococcales bacterium
CAGGACCGCGGCGAGCGCGTCGCGCCGCCAGGAGCGGGCGTGCGGATTACGGGTCAGCTCCGCCAGAGCCGCCGACCGCGCCCGCGCGAAGGCCGAGGAACGTCGTCCCTCGGGTGGGCCCGGATCGGCATGCGGGGGAGGATTGTCGTCGGTCACGCGCTATGCCACGCGGCGAGCAAGACCTTCAGGCGTTGGTAACCCCGATGGGCACGGACCTTGGCGGCACCCACGGAGGTACCGAGCGCGATCGCGATCTC
>PMNO01000486.1 GCA_003161835.1 Myxococcales bacterium
CTGTCGGGGGCCTTCGACCTGTATCTGCGGATAGCGGATGTGGATCCGCGGGCCGATGGCTTGCCGACGCTCGAGCGACTGACCACGGCGCGGGGCGACTGGCCGCGGACGCTGGCCGCCCGCCAAGCGCTGGTCGGCGCCGCGGCGGATGACCTTGCGCGCGCGCTGCGTCTGTGGGAGCTGGCGGTTGCCCAGGCCGAGCTGGGAGATCGGGGAGGCGCGATCGGGCACCTGGAGCGGGCACGGCAATTGGCGCCGGATCTGACGCCGGTCTTGTGGATGCTGGCGCGCTTGCGCGAGAGCGGCGGAGCGTCGCGCGCGGCGGCCGAAGCGTACGTCGAATTCGGCAAGCGCACGCGTTCCAGCGGGCGCGCCGCGGTGGCCTTTCGGAGCGCGGCCCGCATCTTTGCGGAATCGGTGCGCGACGATCTGGCGGCGGCGCGAGCGCTCGAGGATCTGCTGGCGCTCGATCCCGACGCGGATGCCGACTTTCAGCTCTTGGATGTGATCTTGAGGCAACGGGGGGAGCTGGAACGATTGACCGAGGTGGCGCGCCGGCGAGCGGCACAGGGGGGGCCTGACGTGCGTCGTGGTCGCTTGCTCCAGCTTGCGGCGTTGCTGCGGGAGCGTCGCCCGGGCGATGCCATCGAACCCCTGTCGGCGGCGGTGGCCTTGGATCCGCACTTCACTCCTGCGCTCTCGGCGCTGGCCGAATTGTTCGCCGAACTCGGCCGCGCCGCCGAAGCGGTGACCACGTTCCGTCGGGTGATCGCCGTCGCTCCCGATGCTCGCACGATCGCGAGGGCTTGGGGCCGCATCGCCGAGATCGCGGTGGGTGCGCTGGGCGATATGACGCTGGCCGTGGGCGCGTATCAGAACGCCCTCGTCGCCGTGCCGGACGATGTGGCCAGCCTCGGTGGTCTCACCCAGGCCCTGTTGCGCCAGCGTTCGTATCGGGGGGCGGCCCAGGCTTTGCGACAGCTGGCCGCCCTCGACCCGGACCACAAGGCCCGGGTGGGCCACCTCATCACGCTCGCTGAGGTTTTGGCCGGTCCTGCCCGTGATCCTGAGGAGGCGGCGGTGGCGCTGGAAAGGGCGCTGGAAATCGATCCGTCCCGGGCGATCACGATCGAGCGGCTCGAATCCGTGCTCACCGATCTGGACGATCCGGCGCGCCTGGCCCGAGCGGTCGCCCGGCACCTGGATGCGGTGCCGAGCAGTCTCGCCCATCGCATGCGGCTCGCGCGCTTGTTGCGTGGTCCGCTCGCCTCGCCCGATCGCGCGGCCGACGAATTCAGGACCATCGTCGCGCAGGCCCCGGCCGATCTCGCGCCGCGCGCCGAACTGGCCGCGGTGCTCGAAGAAGCCGGCCGCGTTCCTGAGTCCATCGTCGAACACCTCGGGGTGCTCGCCGCGGAGCCCCTGCGCCAGGAGTCCTTGCGGGCTCTGAGGCGGCTCTACGAAAAGACCGGAAACCGGGGACGCTCCGATGTGGTCGCGGCCATCCTCGTGGCGCTGGGGATCGCGCATCCGGACGATCGACGCGCGGTGGCCGAGGCGCGAAATCGCTGGGTCGACGAGCCGCGCGGCGTTCTGACCGCGAGCGATTTTGAGAATGTGCTGCGCCACCCCGCGGAGCGCCATCCGGCAAGCGCGCTGCTGTCGTCCCTGGTGGAGGTGATCCCCAAGCTGCATCCAGTGAACCTGGATGACCGGGGCCTCAAGCGTGCCGACAAGTTGGGGCCCCGGTCGGACGATCCCTTGCGCCCCCTTGTTCAGCGGTTGTCGGCGCTGTTCGGCATCGATGAGAGCTTCGATGTGTATCTGGCGCGTACGGGCGTGCAGCAAGTGGAGGTGGAAGCCACGTTTCCCGCGTCACTGATGGTACCGGGCCTGCTGCTTACGTCGGTGCCCCGGCGTGAAGCCATCTTGCAGCTCGCGCGCCAGATGGGGCGCCTGCGTGCCGGCAGTTACCTGGCCATCCGGCTATCAGCGCGAGAGCTGGGAATCGTTCTCGCGGCTTCGCTGCGCTCGCGCTATCCGGACTACGGTCGAGGGCTGGCCAGCGAAGAGGTGCTGGCTGACATGGCCCAAAAAACGGCGCGCTTTCTGCCCCGCCGGCACCGCCGTGCCTTCGAACGAGCCGTGATCGGGGTTGCGGAGGCAGGTTCGCTCGACATCAATCGCTGGCGACTGGGCATGGTCCACACGGCCCATCGCGCGTCATTGGTGGCCACCGGAGATGTGTGGGGCTGCCTGGATTCCGTGATTCGTGCCGATCGACGCCTGGTGGCCGCCGCGGCGGCTTCGCCGGTCGCCCTGATCGAGGCCGCACGCGGCGTCCCCGAACTGGTCGAGGTCGTGACCTTCGTGCTCGGCGACGATTACGGGGCGCTGCGGGCCCAGATCGCGTGACCAGGCGCCTCGTCGCGACCCCCGCCGCGCGGCCGGCGGCGAGATCAGTGCGCCGGTGTTTCTGGGCGCAGGGCGATCCGCTGTTGCAGGCCTATCACGACGAAGAATGGGGCGTCCCCGTGCACGAGGATCGTCACTGGTATGAAAAGATCGTGCTCGACGGGGCACAGGCGGGTTTGTCTTGGCTCACCATCCTGCGGAAGCGAGAGGGCTATCGCGAAGCTTTCCATGATTTCGATCCCGCGCGGGTGGCGCTCTACTCGGCGCGCGATGTCGAACGTTTGCTGAAGAATCCCGGCATCGTGCGCAATCGCGCCA
>PMNO01000075.1 GCA_003161835.1 Myxococcales bacterium
CCTCGTAGCAGACCTTGAGATTCCTGCCGCCGCTAAGCTTTTCGATGAGCTTGCGCACGGCCTCGGGGCGGTTGGGGAACTTGCCGAGGCTGCGGATCTGCCTGCGTCCTTCGGCGATGGCGGCGGTGATGGTTTCAGCGTGAACATCCAGACCGAGGTATCGAGTACAATTGCTCATGACCGACTCCTCCGTTGTGGCTCTGCGTCTTGTGTCTCTCACCAGGCGCGAGCGTAACCCACGGTCCCGGTGTGAGTCGGTCGTTCCATCCTGACTGGGCAGACAAGCGAAGCTGAAATTCGATGCGAAGCGTATGCGTGTATTGCGGTTCAAGTCCAGGTGCCGACGCACTCTTCATGGCCGGCGCGAAAGCGCTCGGGAAGGTCATTGCTGAAACCGACCGCGTGCTCGTGTATGGCGGCGCGAAGGTGGGACTCATGGGTGCTCTCGCCGACTCCGTGCTTGCTGGTGGCGGCAAGGTTATTGGTGTCGTTCCGCGTGCGCTCGTGGAGAAGAAGGTTGCTCATGATTCGTTGACCGAGCTGCACGTGGTTTCGAGCATGCACGAGCGGAAGCAAATGATGGCCGAGCTGGCGGACGCCTTCATCGCCATGCCCGGCGGGCTTGGTACTCTTGAGGAGTTCTTTGAGATGTGGACTTGGGCACAACTTGCAGGTTGTCCGTGATCGCAGGGGAATAGGACGAAGACTAGTACGCGAATCGCCGCACCGACACGTTCATCACCAGTCCCAGCGCCAACATGACGGTGAGTGCGCTTGATCCACCGTAGCTCAGCAAAGGTAGGGTGACGCCGACGACTGGCAGAAGCCCGGTCACCATGCCGATGTTGACGACCACTTGCCACGAGAGCATGGCTGCCACGCCTACGCAGACGGTAATGCCGAATCGATCGCGGGCCTCGCGTCCGATCTTGATCACCCACAGCGCCAAGAAGGCGTAGGCAAGCAGCACCACTAGGCAGCCGAGAAAGCCCCATTCCTCGGCCCACACGGCGAAGGGGAAATCCGTCCACAGCGCCGGCAGCGAGCGCAGCCGAATCTGTGTTCCCTGCAGAAACCCCTTGCCGATGATCCGTCCCGAGCCCACGGCATTCATCGCTTGGCGCGGTTGCCACGCAGTGGCCGGGTCGACGGCTGGGTTGATGAAGGCCAGGATGCGGTTGCGCTGATAGTCGTGCAGGGCGTATTCCCACAAGGGGGTGGCGGCCAACGCCACCACCAAGGCGATCCCAGCCATGGTCTTCAGGCGAAGGCGCGCGGTCAGCATGACCGTGGCGAAGATGAGCGCGAGGATGAGAGCGGTGCCCAGGTCGGGCTGCGCAGCGATGAGCAAGAAGGGTAGGCCGGCGAGGAGGATGGGCACCAAGATGTGGCGTAGGGTCCGTCCGTCGAGCGCAGGGGTCTCGTGCACGTACTTGGCCAAAGCGATGATGGTCAGGACCTTCATCAGCTCGGATGGCTGCAGGTGAAAGGCGCCCAGGTCGAACCAGCGCCGCGAGCCGCCCACCATCTTTCCATGAATGAGCACAGTCACCAGCAGCGCGATACCGAAACCGTAGAGCAGGTAGCCCATGCGCGCAATCACCCGGTAGTCGAAACTGGCCACGCCCAAAAACAGCAGACCGCCAACCGCGGCCCAAGAGAGCTGCTGCGCGAATAGGTGAAACTGGCGCTCGCGCACGGCGCTCCACAAGTTGAGCAGCCCGAGCGAGATGCACACCAGCGTGGCCACGGTCAGCATCCAGTCGAAGCGGAAGCGCAGTTTGCGCCAGGAGACAACCCGTGCCACTAGTTATTCTCCTTGTGGGCCGAGCCAGACGGAAGAGCAGGCTGGCTTTTCCCAGGTGGGTGGGGCGAGCTCGGGACAAGCGGAGGATCGGGCGGCGACTCGCTGATGGTAGACGGCAGGCGAGCCTCTCCCCGGCCGAGACCATTTCCTGGGTGGCGCGCCAGACGGGGCGGCGACCGATCTTCAGGTGGCACCACGCTGTCGAAGTAGTTGTCTACGATTTCCATGGCCACCGGCGCCGCCACCGCGCCGCCGTGTCCGCCGTGCTCGACGAACACGGCAAAGGAGATGCGCGGCTTGGCGGCCGGGGCATAGCCCACGAACCAGGCATGGTCGACGCGCTCGTAGGGCAGGGGAGGATCGTCTTTGCCGACCCGCCCGCCCCGGTAGACCTGCGCGGTTCCGGTCTTGCCGGCCACTTCGATGTGGTGTGAGCGCGCCTTGTAGGCGGTTCCCTTGGAATCGTTGACGACACCGTACAGCCCGCTGCGGATGATGGCCAGCGATTCGGCGGAGACGGCCAAGTCCCGGCGCACACGCGGGGGAAACTCCTCAACCACCTTGCCGTCCGGCGATTCCACGCGTTCCACAATTTGTGGCAGCCACAGCTTGCCGCCGTTGGCGATCGCGGCGTACATGGTGGCCATTTGCAACAGGGTGACCCGCGTCGATCCCTGTCCAATGGCGGCGTTCAGCGCGTGGCCAACCTGAAAACCTTCGTTCTTGGGATCCTGCCGTTTCTGCTCGCGATACCATTCTTCGGTCGGGATGAAGCCGGATTCCTCGCCGTTGAGGCCCAGGCCGGTCGGCGCGCCCAAACCCATGTCGGTCGCGAACCGCGTCAATCTATCCAGCATCCCGGGGCGCGAACCCAGGTCGTAGAAATACACGTTGCAGCTTTGCACGATCGCCTCATACAAGCCGACGACCCCGTGGGTCTTCGTGCACTTGAACCGCCGTCGGCCGATCTCGAANNTTGAAGGTCGACCCCGGAAAGTAGGTCTCGTTCAGCACCTTGTCGCGTAGCGGATGAAAACGGTCCGCCATGATGCGAGCCTGTGCCTCGGGCGACAGGTGCCCGGACATCTCGTTCGGATCGAATCCCGGCTTCGACACCATCGCCAAGATCCGCCCCGTGGTCACGTCCATCAACACCGCGCCGCCCGCGTTGACGCCACGAAGCGCCCGCTCGGCGACCCGTTGCAGATCCACGTCCAGGGTCAGGATCACGTTGTTTCCGGGAATCGCCTCCTGGCGCACGGGGCCCTCGACCAAATCGTGAATGTTGGTTCTGGGAATCCCGCGGCGGTCGACCACCACTTTTTCGAAACCGGATCGCCCCCGCAGGTAACCTTCCAGTTGCCGCTCGATGCCGATTCGTCCAACCAGATCGCCCGCGCGGTAGCCCTCCTGTTTCTTGGCGCGCAATTCGTCCGCGGAGATCTCGTTCATGTATCCGAGCACGTGCGGCGCGATCGTGCCGAACGGATAGTCACGGCGGATGGCATGTTCCAGGCGAACCCCCGGTAAGTCCTGCGCGGTCTCTTCCAGCACCGCGGCCGCGTTCCGTGAGATGTCCTCGCGCAGGACCAGGGGCCGATCGCGTTCCCGGCTCGGGTCGTGTCGTTCGGCCTGGATGCGATCCCAGATCTCGCTGGCCTCGTCGGGTTCGAGGGGCAAAAGGACGCGCAGCCGCTCAAAAGCGTCGGGCGTCACGTCGCGCGGCATGACCAACACGTTCGCCGCCGGCCGCATGCGCGCCAGGACCCGGTTCTTGCGATCGCGAATCTCCCCGCGCACGGCCGGCAGCGGCACCGTCCGAACGATGCTGTCGGAGGTCAGCTTGTAAAAGGCGTCGCCCTCCACCACCTGGACGTAGAACAGCCGCGCCCCGACCGCGCTGAACACCAGCACCACGAACAGCGCGAAGAAGCGGGCCCGGCGCCGGATCTCCGGGAGCTCCGCGTCGGCTCCGGCTATCTCCATCATCGCGTCACCGCTCTTTGAATCCAAATCGGGCGGCGGTTTTCGCGGACCGTGGTCCACGTGCCAGGCCCACGCGGGCCCGCGCGGATTCCAGCTTGCCGTCAATGCGACGCAGAAGCCCCAGGACCACCGGACCGCATAGACCCGTGAGCAACGCCTCCAGCGGCGCCTGCCGCAGGCCCCCGTAGCCACTCTCGGGAGCCACCTGCGCGCGCACCATCACCACGAGCGCGGCCCCGAACAGGCTCGCGACAAACGACGTCGCCGCCGAAAGCACGATGCCCTGCACCGCCACCCGCGTGGACAGGGCGCGGCCGGCGACCGCGACCAAGATGAACACCAGCGCATGAACCCCCTGGGGCGCGCCGGAGACCAGATCCAGCAAGTAGCCGGTACACAGAGCGACGATCGAGGCCGCGGAGATGGTCCACTTGGGTGAGATCCCGACGTACAGAACCACCAGCAGGCCGAGCGACGGCGCGGCCATCCGCACCGGCGCTATCTCCTGCACCGTCGACTGCAGGATCAACAGCACGTAGGCCACCACCAGGGTCAGGAGCGATCTCACGACCGGCGCCTCATCGGTACACCGAGGGTCCGCGGGCCGGCGCCGCCGGCGCCCGGCGCGATGGCGGCGTGGCGGCGTCGGGATCGGCGGAAGGCGGCGGGGCCACGACGATCAGCACCTCCGAGAGGCGCGCGAAATCGACATCCGGCGTCACCTCCACCTCCTGGTACAACCCCGAGGGGTTGGGCACCACCCGCGTGACTTTTCCAACCGCGAGATCGCGTGGAAAGGTCCCGCCAAGCCCGCTCGTGACGACGAGATCCCCTTCCCGGGCCTGTTCGCCGCGCATCAGGTATTCGACGCTGCAGCGGTATCCGTTTTCGCCGGCCTTGCCGCGCAAGATCCCGCGCCCGCCCGTGCGCGGCAGGAACACGTCGATCGACGAGCGCGCGTCCACCGCCAACAGGATATCGGACGTTTGTCCCGCGATGCGGTTGATGCGACCCACCACGCCATCGGGCGTCAGCACGGGCATGCCGCGGCGGAGCAGCCCTTCGCCGCGATCGATTTCCACGCGCGCCACGCGAAAATAGGGCGAGGCATCGATGCTGATCACGCGCGCCGCCAGGGTCTCCGCGGGGGTGGTGTCCTTGAGGCCCAGCAGCTGCTGGTAACGCCCACTCTCGGCCGCCACCCGCTTGGTCTGCATCAGCTCGGCCCGCAGGCGCGTGTTTTCGCTGCGCAGGCGATCGTTTTCGGTCCGGACGTGCGTCAGCTCGGCGTAGCGGCCGAGGACGCCCCCGAGCGCGCGTGCCACCGTGGATAGTGCTGCCTGCGCCGGCGCGACGACGCCCAGAATCCCGCGATCGAGCGTGGACAGCTCACCTGGGTTCCTGGCGCTGATGCGCAAGGCGACCAGGGCCAGGATCACCATCACGGCGACCATGGCCCCTTCGCGGAGACGTTTGCCCGCGGTCAGCATCTCCCCATGGCCTGTTGCACCGCCCGCTCTTCCTACTGCAGCGCGACTTCGCGGAGCAGGGCCAGCTCGTCCAGCGCCCGACCGGTGCCGAGCACAACGGCGCACTCGGGGGTGTCGCAGACCATGACTGGCAGGCCGGTCTCCTCGCGCAACAACACATCCAGGTTGCGGAGCTGCGAACCACCGCCCGTGAGGACGATTCCCCGATCGACGATGTCCGAGGCCAGTTCCGGGGGCGTGCGTTCCAGGACCGACCGAACGGCGTCCACGATCTGATTGACGGGCTCGGACAGGGCCTCCCGAATTTCGTCGCTGTTGACCACCAGCGTCTTGGGAATTCCGGCGACCAGATCGCGCCCCTTGATCTCCATGGTCGTAACCTCGTCGACCGCGTAGGCGTTGCCAATCTGCTTCTTGATGATCTCGGCGGTGCGNNTCACCGACCAGGAGATTGTACTTGCGCTTGATGAACGCCACGATGGCCTCGTCCAGCTTGTCGCCCGCCACTCGAATCGACTTGGACACCACGATGCCGGCCATTGAAATGACGGCCACCTCTGTGGTCCCGCCCCCGATGTCGACGATCATGTTGCCCGACGGCTCGGTGACCGGAAGCCCGGCGCCGATCGCTGCGGCCATGGGTTCCTCGATCAGATAAACCTCGCGCGCGCCCGCGGCCAGCGCGGAATCGCGCACGGCACGTTTCTCCACCTCGGTGATCCCTGATGGGACCCCGATGATGATGCGCGGCTTGACCAGCGTCCGCCGATTGTGAACGCGGGTGATGAAGTACCGCAGCATGGCCTCGGTCACCTCGAAATCGGCGATGACGCCGTCCTTCATGGGACGAACGGCCACGATATTGCCGGGGGTGCGGCCCAACATCTCCTTGGCTTCCTTGCCGACCGCCAGGACTTTCTTCGTCCCGTTGCCGGACCGCTGCACCGCAACCACCGACGGCTCGTTCGAAACGATGCCTTTGCCGCGCACAAAGGTCAGCGTGTTCGCCGTGCCCAGGTCGATGGCGAGATCGTTCGAAAAGAGTCCGTAGACCCAGTCAAGCAGCATTGCAAAATTCTGCCAGCTGCCGGAAGACTTTCAGGTTTTCATCCCTTCCGGAGGGGCGCAGTCTTCTAGCACAACCCGGCCCGCCCCGATAGCGGACGCCGCGTCACCATCGCCATATCAAAGCAACGCTCGAACCAGGGGTACGCCCCAGACAATCCCCAGGCCGCAGGCCATCACGCCGGTGGCGGTGGTCAAGACCCGCGACCAAATCGGCGAGCGGCTGAGGCGCGCCAGCGGCCATCCGGCCGCGCCGGACAGAAACGCCATGCCCATGACCGAGCCCAGACCAAAGACACCGACATAAAATAGGCGCCCGGGCGCGGTTGCCAGACGGCTGGCCACCAAGGCGGTCAATGCTCCACTGCCTGCCAGGCCGTGGACCGAGCCCACCAGGAGGGATCGACGCGCGAATCGAAGACCGGAACGTGCGTCCGGCTGCCCGCCATGGCGATGCGCGAGCGGCGCCCGCAGAATCCCGCGCAAGCCAATGCCGACCAGCATCACGGCGACACCCAGCTCGAACACCGTCGCCAAACGGGGAGGCATCGCCGCCCCGGCCAGGCCCAGTAAGCCGGCCACGACCAGGAGCGCGAACGTGTGCCCGAGTCCCCACAGGCCGCCCAGAATCGCCCCCGAGGTCATGCGGCGCTGCTCGACGACCAGGGTCGAAACGGCCGCCAGGTGATCCGGCTCCAAGGCGTGCCGCATCCCCAGCAGCAGGCCGAATAGCCACAACGAGGGCGACAACGTCAGCCGGCGCCCCGGGATGCGTTTCGTTTCACCACTTCACCACGAAGAAGGGTGTAGCACGAATCGAAGTATTCGTGATGGCGCGTCGATCGCGGTTGGGACTCGCATCTGGTAGATTCCGCGCCCTCTTCGGCACGGTCGTCGAAGTCCATCAACTGGATCAATTCTTTCGGAGGTTTTTCTCATGCTTGAGCAGATGCGTAAGTCGTCGCAGTCGCTGCTCATCTACGTCTTGTTCGGCATCGTGATCGCCGTCTTCATCATCAACTTCGGGCCCCAGTCCCGCAGCGGCGGACACGGTTGCGACGGAGCAATGGGGGGAGATGAGTCGGCGGCCGAGGTGTCGGGCCAGACCGTTTCGGCGCAGGCGTTTCGCTCGTCCTTCATGCTGATGGGTGGCGCCAACCAGCCGCCGCAAATGTTGAAGTTGCGACGTTTCAAGGAAAACGTGATGGATCGGCTGATCGAACGGGAGCTGCTGGCCCAAGAAGCTTTGCGCCTCGGATACCGGGTCAGCGAGGAAGACGTCCACAAGTTGTTGCTGGATGGACGCATCATCGGGCTGGGGGTGCCCCACACCATTCCCCGCATCCAGAAGGATGGCGTCTTCAACTACGAGCAGTTCAAGACCTTCACGCAGTTTGAATTGGGGTTGACGCCGGACCGGTTCGTCGAGCAACAACAGCGCGAGCTGTTGGCCTCGGACCTTCGCGATCTGATGCGCGCGTCCGTGAAGGTCTCGCCCGAGGAGATCAAGAGCGCGTTCGAGATCAAGAACCGCCAGATCAATCTGGAATACGTCCGCTTCCCCTCGCGCAAGTACGAGGGTGAGGTCGAGCCGACCTCCGAGGAGACCGCCGCCTACGTGAAGGCCAACGAGGCGAAGCTCAAGGATGTCTTTGGCCAGCGCAAGCAGATGTACACCAACATGCCGCAGGAGATCCGGGTGCGTGAGATCCTGATCAAGTCGCCCCCCGGTGATCCGGCCGGGGACAAGACCGAGGACAAGGCCAGTGACGCCGGGGACAAGACCGCCGACAAGGCTCATGACGGCGACGNNTTCGCGAAGGTCGCGCGCGAAGCCTCGGAGGACGATGAGAGCCGCGCCGCCGGGGGCGATCTGGGCTGGCGGCGCAAGGGCTCGCTCGGACTGTCCGAAGCGGACGAGGCGCGGTTGTTCGCGGCCAAGCCGGGGGACGTGGTCGGGCCGGTGAAGAGCACGCAATCGCAAGGATGGGTGCTGTTGGCACCGTCGAGCAGCCGGCAAGGAACGCTCACCTTCGACGACGTGAAGGCCGAGCTCGCCGACGAGCAGCTCAAGCAGACCAAGGCCGGCGAGATCGCCAAGCATCACGCCGAAGCGGCTCTGGCGAACGGCAAGGCAGCCGCCGACAAGTCCTTCAAGGATCTGTTTCCGGGTCAGGCGACGGCCGGCCCGGCGAAGTCCGAGGGGAACGCCGGCAAACCAGGCAAAGCGATCGCGAAGGCGGCGGCCCCGGTGGTGGACGTCCGCGCCGAGGAGACGGGGCTCTTCGCGCGCCGGGGGACGGTCATCGAACAGATTGGCGATTCGCCCGAGCTGGCCCAGGCCGCATGGAGCCTGACCGCCGCGGCGCCTCTGGCGGGACCGTTCGAGATTGCCGGAAGCTACATCGTGGTGCGCCTGAAGGAGCGCAAGGATCCGGATCCCGCCGAGCTGGAAAAGAAGAAGAACGAATTGCAGCGGGACGCGGAGCTGACGAAATGGAACGAAGTCTTCACGGGGTGGGTCAAACATCGCTGCCTGGAAGAAAAGAGCGCCGGAAAACTCACGGTCAACAAGACCGTCTTGAAATACGACGATGGCCAGGAACCGCCAGCCTACGAGCCCTGTGCGGGCGAGCCGCCGCGGCGTCCCTCCTGAAGCCATTTCTCAGGTGGTCGGTCTTCTGAGCCCGGGGGAATAGACGGCAGCCATGCGCGCGCAACCGCCGACACACCGGCCCACCTGGGTCCTGATCTTGGCATCGATCATGTTGCTCGCGGGCGGCTATTCGCTGGTCGCCGGCCTGTTGAAGCTGCGCGATCCGGCGATCGTCTTGACCATCGGCACCAACGAGGTGGCGGAATCAGACGCCCAGATGCAGTTGAACCGCCAGTTGTCCGCGGCGCGCGCCGCGGTGGTCGCGCCGCACCGGGGTCGCGTTCGTTTCGAAGCCACGGTCGAGATCCTTCTGGCGCTGTTCACCCTCTATGCGACGGCCGCGGTCTTGTCGCACGATCCCAACGGACGCGCCCTGGCGCTGGGGGTGGGGACCCTGGGCATCGCTTACCAGATCGGAACGTTGCCGATCTATCTGCCCCTCATGCACGACTACGCCGAGCAAGCCGGCGATTTGCTGGCGCAGGTCGTGCTTCGCGGCGCGGGGGGCAAGCCAACCCCCGACGCGGTGGAGGTCGCGCGGCGCCTGCGCTCGGCCATCGTGGGCGGGCCGATCGTGGTCGCGGCGGTCAGCATCGCGGGGGCCCTGATATTGCTGGCGTTCTTCGGGGGACGGCGAGGTCGGGCGCTATACGGCCTGGATGGCCCACTCAGCAAGAAGCCCGGCAAGCCCGGTGTCTGAGCTGAGTTACACTTCTGGGATTGATGGGGTTGGTTGATTCGGTCCCCGCGGCATTCGAGCTGACGGTGGTGGACGCGCGGGAGCGGTTGTCATTCACAAGACCCCCGCGTGTGCCGGGACACGACTGGGGTGGCATTTTGACCCTGGAGCTGGATGTCCCCGCGCGCGACGACGGTGACGGACCGCTGCCCCCCGGCGACGGCCAACCGGATACGCCGCCATCGGTGGCTCACTTTCAGAGCCGCCGGTTGCGGTTTCGAGCCGCCACCGTGGCCACCACGCTCGAACAGCTTCAAACCATGCTGGGTGCTTGCCCGCTCGTGGAGGCGGGCTTTCAGGAGACGCGCGTGTGGATGGATGCCGCCGGCCTGCACCTCGGAGGCCGATTCACCGTCGGGAGCGCCGAGGCGCCGTTCACGATTCGCATCGCCTTCAACCTTCGCGCCCACGGTAGTCGGCGCCTGGGAATCGACTTTGCCGATGTGCGATTGTTCGGGCATCTCCCCATCCCCGACCCATCTGTGGGAGTGGCGATGGCGCGGGCCATCGCGCGGATGAAAGCCCTGGGCATGGCGGCCATGGCGCAAGTGAACGGCTCCACGCTCGATATTGATCCGCTTGAGCTGGCCCTCGTTTTCGCCCTCGTCTCGCGTGGCTGGCGTTTGCCCGATCTCGGCCGCGGCTGGCTACGGACGATGGTTCAAAAAGATGCCGAGCTGTGGTTGTCCTTCGGTGGCGAAGAACCTGACGGCCTGCCGCTCCCGACCCGGGATCTCGGAGCAACGGCGACGCGCCTGGCGTGCCTGGAAGGCGAGCGTCTGCCCGAATGGCTCGCGGTCGCGGAGGAGCTCCTCTCGGCGGGAGATCTGGCGGGCGCCGAGCGTGAGTACCGCCAAGCGCTGCTCGCCCACCCCGACGATCGTTCGATCCAGGCGCGGCTGCTCGCCCTCCGAGCCGCCGCGGGTGGCGCGGACGTGGGCGCGATCGCGGCGGGGCTGATCGCGCGCTGGCCGGACTTTCTGCCCGCCCTCTTGCACGCCGCGACGGCGGCATTCCGATCGAATGACCCCGGCCTCGCCACGGAGCTCTTCGGCCGGGCGGCCGCGCTGGCCGAGGACCGCGGACAAGCCGAGGATGCAGCGCTGGCACGCGCCGCCGCTACTGCCGCGCAAGCTGCCGTTGCCGTTGCCGCGAGCTCACCATCCGTTCCTGCCGCCGCTCGTGCCGCCGCACAACGGTCGCCGACGTTGAGATTGGCGGGCGTGAGTCCGCCACCGCTCGGAGCTCTAGATCCGGGCGATGCGATCCCCCGCCCAGCCGAGCCGACCACGGCGGACGACTTCACCGGAGCAACGGCCGCGATCTATGCTCGGCAACCCGATCCGGAGTTGCGCGCCGAGGCGCTGAGCGCGCTGTGGGAGCAATTCGCCCGGCTGCCCCTCGAGCGGCAACACGATGCATACGCGAGCTTCGGCAAGGTCGCCGAATCCGCGGGCGATCTGGAGCACGCCGAGGAGGCCTACTGGCGCGCAACCAACCTCGCTGGCGCCCCCGACCAGCGCGCCGACGACCTGGTAGCGCACGCGCGCGTGCTGCTGTCGCGGGGCAATAGCGCCGCGGCCGTGACCGAGCTGGAAGAGGCGGCCGATTTGAGTCCGCGGCACGTCCAAGCTCGTCAGGCATTGGCGCAACTGGCTCTCGAACGTCACGATCTGCGGACCGCGGCGGAGCGGCTGGACGAGGTCTTGCGTCTGTTGCCACCGCACGCGATCGGCGCCGCGCTGGAAGTCCGTCTCCATCTGATGGAAGTCCAGGCGGGGCTCGGCGACTGGGCGGCCGCCCAAGGTCACGCCGAGTTCGTCCTCGCCCACGATCCGGCCCGCATCTCGGTACTGGAACGACTGGCTGACATCTACGAGCAGCAGGGCCTCTATGCGGGGGCGGCCGATGTTTTCGACCGACTTGCGCGTTTGTATCCGCAGCCCCGGATGCGAGCGGAGGCCCTGCTCCGCGCAGGCGACATCCTTCTGGAACGCCTCGGCGACGAAACACGGGCGTTTGATTTCTACCTGGAATCATCCGACCTGGACGCGACGTTCGTGCCCACCACGCTGCGCCTGATCAGCGCCTTTTGGAGCCGCGGTCGGTATGACGACATCGCCGGGCTGAGCGAGGACTTGCTTGGCGGGGGCACGTTGCCTGCCCTGGATACGCCGCTGCGCGTGCGTTTGGCCGTGGCCGTCGCGCTTGCGCACGGAGACGCCGACCGGGGCGCGGCGGTCGCGGAGTTGGCCAGTTTGCCGTGGGACGCCAACAGCGCGGCGGAGGTCTTGGCCGAGATGGCGACGCATTCTTCGGAACAACCCCCGCGCGATCGGGACCTCGCCGCGGCTCTGGTCGAGANNCACGTGGGTGGCGTCGTCTGGGGAGGGTTCATGCCGGAGCAACCCCCGGGGATCGTGAACGCGCCCGAGCCCGGCCCCCAGGAAGTCCGTTTGGATGCTGTTTTCGCGCGCCAACAGCTCCCCAACGCCGTGGAGCAACGGGGCGCCTCCGTCGCCGCCCTCGCGGAATCCGCCTACGGTTGGGTCGAGGGGGCCGTGGATAGGGTAGCCGGGGCCTTCGCGATTCACGCCTTCGCCCCGACCGGCGCGGAGGCGGGATTGGCCAGCCGCGCGGGGCTGGTGGCCGCCGAGCTCCTGGCGCGCCTGCGCCAGCGCCGCCGGCGGGCCGCCCGCCAGTACCTGGCTCCCGAGCAGGCCGCGGTGTCCACCGTGGAAACCAAGCTGCTGGTTCAGATCCTGCTCGTGAGCCGCGAACACGCGTGGATATCCGCTGCTATTCCACGCCGTCTCGACGCCGGGGGATGGGATCTTTCGCCCTTCGTGGCTGGCATCGCCGCCGTGCCGGACGATCCGCGGCCACCGTCGCGCGCGTACCGAAAATTGGAGGAAGCGTTCCTGTGGATGGCCGCCGAACCACGCCCCGGCGAGCTGTGCGTGGACCTCGGCGCCGCCCCCGGAGGCTGGACCTACGCGGCGTTGCGGCGAGGCGCGCGCGTGATCGCGGTGGATCGCGCGCCCCTGGCCGCGCCCGTGCGCGGTCATCCCCACCTGACGGCGATCGAAGGAAATGCCTTTACCTACGAACCTTCCCCGGCCCAGAGACCCGTCGATTGGCTGCTGTCGGACGTGATCTGCGAACCGACGCGCGCCCTGGCCCAGATTCGACGGTGGCTGCTGATGGGCTGGTGCCGGCGGCTGGTCATGACCATCAAGTTCAAGGGGCAAACCGGCTACGGCATGCTGGACGACGTGCGCGCGACCTTGCGCGAGGCGGGCTGTCCCGCGTGGCGCATCAAACACCTGCACCACAACAAGAACGAGGTCACGGTGCTGGCGGTCGCACCTGCGAGTTCGCCTCCCGTTCTGTTATAAACGTCGACGCGACAGGCAACACACCAATAGGAGCATTTTCAAGATGAGCGGACGTGTGAGTGAAATTCTGAGTTGGTACGGCAGTGACAACCCCGGGACGTTGACGAATCTGTCGCGACTCCTCAACGCGGGAAAGCTGGCGGGAACCGGTCGGATGGTGATTCTTCCTGTCGACCAGGGCTTCGAGCACGGCCCGGCCCGCAGCTTCGGCATGAATCCCCCGGCCTACGATCCCCATTACCATTTCCGGCTGGCGGTGGAGAGCGGGTGCAACGCCTACGCGGCGCCCATGGGCTTTCTGGAGGCGGGCGCGCGCGACTTCGCCGGTCAAATTCCCACGATTCTCAAGCTGAACAGCCACGATGTGCTGAACGACGAAAAGGATCCCCTCCAGGCGATTCACGGCAGCGTCGAGGACGCGCTGCGATTGGGCTGCGTCGCGATCGGTTACACGATCTATCCCGGCTCCTCGAATCGCTTCGATATGTACGATCGGCTGCGTGGGATCATCGCGGACGCCAAGAAGGCCGGCCTGGTCGCCATCGTCTGGTCGTACCCGAGGGGCAGCGCGCTGTCGAAGGCGGGCGAGACGGCGCTCGACGTCACGGCCTACGCGGCGCACATCGCGGCCGAGCTCGGCGCGCACATCATCAAGGTCAAGCTTCCCACTGACTTCCTGGAACAGCCGGAAGCCAAGAAGGTGTACGAGCAGGAGAAGATCCCGCGCGCGACGCTGACCGAGCGGGTCCGCCACGTCGTGCAGGCGACCTTCGCCGGCCGGCGCATCGTCATCTTCTCCGGCGGAGCCACCAAGGGCGACGAAGGCGTGCTGGACGAAGCCCGCGCCATCCGCGAGGGCGGAGGATTCGGCAGCATCATCGGCCGTAACTGTTTTCAGCGACCGGAGCCGCAGGCCAAGAAGCTCTTGGCCGCGATGATGGAAGCTTTGAAGTAGCGACCACCATCGGTGCGGCGGGCGATGGGGCGGGCCGTTCCTCTGTGAGCGGCCCGCCGGACCTTCGATCATTCGGTGGGCGATCGTAA
>PMNO01000482.1 GCA_003161835.1 Myxococcales bacterium
CTGGCCTACGTGCGGCGCGCGTACAAGCACTGGGCGACAAGCCCCTGACTAGCGCCGGCTCGTCCCGCCGCGTCCGTGCCGCCAGAGCGCCACGCCCACCACGCCAGCCAACACGAGCACGCTCGTGAACTGGGACACCGAGAGCCACAGCGGCTCGCTCGGAGGCAAGCCCAACGCAATCGCGAGGCGCGGCCAGGTCCATTCGGTCAGATAGCGGCGGGAGGCGTCGCCGCGAAAGATCTCCACCGCGAACCGGAGGACCGCATAGCTGGCCGCGTAGGTCAAGATCAGACCGCCGGGCCGCCGCCCCGCCCCGTGCCGATCCGCGGTCGGCGTTCGCCACAGATGCCGCAACAGCAACAGCAGCGCGAAGAGTGCGAGCTCCCCGGCGGCTTCATAGAGCTCGGTCGGGTGCAGGGGGGGCGTGCGGCGCGCGCCCGGAGCCAGCACCCCCACCGCGTGCAGCTCGTCGTATGCGACGCTGCCCGGTGGGAACGACACCGCCCAGGGGCCGGGGCAGGCCTTGCCGAAGCAGCAACCCGCGAAGAAGCAGCCCAATCGCCCCAAGGCGTGGCCGATCGCCAGCGTGGGCGCCGCCAGATCTCCGACGCGCCAGAACGACCAGCCCTCGCGACGACAGAACAGCAACACCACCATGCCCACCGCCAGCACGCCGCCGTAAAAAACGAAACCGCCTTCCCAGAAGCGCAAGATCGCCGCGCAGCCGGCTATGCGCCCGTCGGATGTGCCCTCCCCGCCAAAACAGGCCTCGGCGAATTCGCGCGCGTTCAGCGCCACGAACGCCGCGCGCGAACCAACCAGGCCGGCGACGAGGCTCCAGAACGACAGATCCAGCAGGCGCCCGCCATCCAGACCCTGCCGGCNNCCGCCCTCGTGTCCGCGGCTGGGTGCGATCAGGACAGTGGCGTCGACGCGGGAACGGCGGCGGCGCAACGGACGCACAGATCCGGCTCGCGCGGGTCGCCCGCCGGAGGACCGAGCCGCCGCCAGCACCGTGGGCACGCGGGGAATGGCGATTCGTCGACGGTGATCTCGGTTTCACCGGGGGCGTCATCCTCCGCGATCTCCAGCCCCGACACCACGCACAACTCCATGAGATGATCGCGGTTCCATTCCCAGTGGGGGCGTTCGGCGGCGCTAGGGCGGACGCGCACCCGGGCTTCGAGCGACTTGTGTCCGGCGGCGCGGAACGCCTCCAGCGGACGCAAGACGGCCTCCCGTCGCGGCCGGATCTCCTCGATCCAGCGGCGGTTGGGATTGCCCATCTCTTTTCCGGCGTGGAAGATCTCGGCGCGCACACCGCCGTGAACGTCGAACACCTCGCCGGTGGTGCGCGTGATCTCGTCGGCCAGATCCTGGGCCGTGAAGCACAAGATCGGCGCCATCCAGATCGCCAGAGTGCGCAGCATCTCGTACAGCGCGGTCTGCACGCTGCGCCGCGCGGGCGCGCCGGCGGCCTCGCAATACAGCGCGTCCTTGATCGGATCCAGATACTCCGCCGACACCGTGATCGCGAAATCGGTGATCAGGCGAACCACCTCGTGAAAGGAAAAGCGGCGGTACGCCTCGAAGATCTGGTGATCGCGCTCGCGCACCAGGCCGAGCGTCAGCAGATCCAGCTCGCGCAGATTCTGATCTTCGAGACGGTCGCGACCGGGAACGAAATCGCCCAGGTTCGACAGGAGATAGCGGCAGGTGTTTCGGATCTTCCGATACGACTCTCCCAGCTGATCCAGGATCGTCTTCGAAAACACGATGTCGCTCTGGTAGTCGGACGCCGCCGTCCACAGGCGCAACAGCTCGGCGCCGTTTTTTTCCATCCATACGCCTGGATCGATGTAGTCGATCTTGGCGCCGGCGGCCCGCGCCTTGGCGATCTCGGATTTCGAATACACCTTGCCGCGTTCATCGAGCACCCAGCCGTGCGTCAGCACCGCCTGGTAGGGCGCCTGGCCGCGCGTGGCCACGCCCGTCAGCAGCGACGAATGGAACCACCCGCGGTGCTGGTCGGCGCCTTCGAGATACAGATCGACCTTGTCGCCCGGGGGGACGAGCTGCCCTTCGCACACTGCCGCCCAGGACACCCCCGATTCAAACCACACGTCGACGATATCGCCCCCCTTGCTGAAGTTCCGCGCGTCGCAATGGCGGCAGCGCGTGCCCGGGGCCAACAGGTCGGCCGCCGGCCAGGTGAACCAGATGTTCGAGCCGTGCTCGGCGAAGAGGTTGGCGACGTGATCCATCTGTTCGGGCTGCAGCGTGACCTGTCCGCAGTCGTTGCAGGAAAACGCCGGAATCGGCACCCCCCACACCCGCTGCCGGGACAGACACCAATCCGGGCGGGCCTCGATCATCCCGCGGATGCGATTTTCTCCCCAGGCGGGAATCCATTTCGTGGCCGCGATTTGTTCCAGCGCGCGCTGGCGCAAGGACTGCGCATCCTCCGCCGTGCCCAGCTTGGCGAACCACTGTTCGGTGGCGCGGAAGATCACGGGCTGCTTGCAGCGCCAGCAGTGCGGGTAAGAGTGTTTCACCGTCTGCCCCGGCTTGTTCAGCAGGAATCCGCGCTCCGCCAGATCGGCCACTATCCGAGGATTCGCGTCGAACACCGACAGGCCNNTAGATCGGCAATCCATGGGCGCGCCCCACGACATAGTCATCCGCGCCGTGCCCGGGCGCCGTGTGCACCAGCCCGGTGCCGGCTTCGAGGGTCGCGTGGCGGGCGAAGTACAGCCGGTATTCGCCGCCGCTGCGTTCCGGCACACCCTCCGTCCCGAACGGGGGCGGGTAGATGGGCGTGTAGTGAGCATTGTCGAGGCGCGCAAAGGCATCCTTGGGAATCGCCACCCACGTCGCGGGCGGGCAATCGAGGCCACAGGCCGTCAAGAACGATTCCGCCAGGCCGCGCGCGACCACCAGGTATTCGACCACGCCGCCGCGCGCGATCGGCAGCGCGACGTACTCCAGCTCCGGGTTGGCCACGACCGCCAGGTTTGCCGGCAAGGTCCACGGCGTGGTGGTCCATATCACCAGAGCCGCCGGTTTGCCGCCGAGCTCGGGCAGCGCGGCGCCCAGCCCGGCCACCAGCGGCAAGCGCACGTAGATCGACGGCGACGCGTGATCGGCGTACTCGATTTCAGCCTCGGCCAGAGCCGTGTTGTGAATCAGGCACCAGTGCACGGGCTTCTTGTCGCGGTAGATGAGGCCCGCGCGCGCGAATCCGGCCAGCTGTCTGACGATGGTCGCCTCGTACCCCTTCGAGAGCGTCAGATAAGGGTCATCCCACAGCCCGAGGCACCCCAGGCGCTTGAACTCGCCGCGCATGACGTCCACGAATTTCAGGGCGTGGGCCTCGCAGCGCACACGAAATTCCGCCGCCCCGAGTTTGGCTTTCGCCTCTCTGCCGCCGAGCTCCTTTTCCACCTGCTGTTCGATGGGCAAACCGTGACAATCCCAGCCGGGGCGAAACACGGCGCGGCGCCCCATGAGCAACTGCGAGCGCACCACGATGTCTTTGAGAACCTTGTTGAGGACGGTGCCGTAGTGAATCCCGCCGGTCGGGTAGGGCGGCCCATCGTGCAGCACGAACGGGGGCGCTTCCTGACGCGCGCGGGCGGCCAGAATGCCCTCGTACTGTCGGTCGTTGGCCCAGCGCGCCAGCCATTCCGGTTCGCGTCGCGCCAGATCGGCCCGCATCGGGAAGTCCGTCTTCGGCAAATTCAGGGTCGATTTCCAATCCACGGCGCGGCGGATACTACCAAATGTACCGGGGCCCGCTCGGGCACATGTCCATGTTAAAAGCGCCGCATGCCGCGTGTGTCCTGGGATCAGTACTTCATGAACATCGCCGCCGTCGTCGCCTCTCGCTCGACGTGTCCGCGCAAGTTCGTGGGCTCGGTGATCGTGCGCGATCGCACCATCCTGTCGACCGGCTACAACGGGTCGATTCGCGGTATGCCGCATTGTAGCGAAGAGGGTCACATGATGGAGAACGATCATTGCGTCGCCACCATCCATGCCGAGGCCAACGCCATCATCCAGGCGGCGAAGAACGGGGTGATGATCGATGGCGGGGCGTGTTACGTGACGGCCAGCCCGTGCTGGAACTGCTTCAANNCTACCACCTTACCCAGTACTCCGTAGGCGTCGCGCGGCGGCGGTCGTTTTCGGACATTTCTCCTTGATTTTGGAGCGGGGGTCGCCGACCTTTACAGGTGCATGACGCGATTCGGGTCACTGGCGCTCGCGATGACTTTGGTGTCCGGTGCCCCCGCATTGGCCTTCGCGCAGCCCGACAGCGAAGACAGCGGTGACGAGACGCCGGGGGTGGGTGCCGACGGGGCCGCCTCGGGGTCGGCCGCCAAACGGCACGACTCGGCGAAGCAGAGCCGGCGCCACAAGAACAAGGTCGTCGGCCAGGTGGTGCCCGATTCCCAGTTGCGCGCCACGCCGCTGCCGTTGCCCTCCGGCCACGTGCGATTGTTTGGGTTGGCTTCCAAGGAAGAAGCGGACCTCGACATCTTCAACGACGACGGTTCATTCGACGTGGACGAATTGCACCAGGCGGATCACATGTTGCGCTGCAAGCGCACGGATACCGAAAAGCCGATCGATCCGCGGCTGATCGTCCTGCTGTCGCACGTGTACGATCATTTTGGAAAGCGGCTCGAGATCGTTTCGGGATACCGGAATCAGAGGAAGCAAACCAGCTTTCACTTCAAGGGCTCGGCCTCCGACATTCGGATCGACGGCGTTCCGCCCAAGAAGATCGTTCAGTTTGCGTCGACCCTGGACACGGGCGGGATGGGCATCGGCCTCTATCCGCGCGCCCGGTTCGTGCACATCGACGTGCGGCCTGCCCCCAGCTACCGCTGGATCGACAACGCCCGGCCGAATCCAAATTCGCCGGACAAGCGCCCGCCGCGCGGCTGGAAGCGCAAGAAGCTTCAGAGCTAGGGCGGCTTCACCGCTAACGGGCGGCGCCGCCATCGATCCAGACCCGGAGACTCCGGATTTCCGACGACGACAGGGGGACGCGAGGGGGCATCGCTGGCTTGTCGACGCGCAAGATCTTGCGCATCAGCAGGCTGGCCGAGGAATTCCCCGGTAGCACCACCGGACCGCGCTCGCCGCCACGCCTGACAGCATCGAAGCTGTCCAGCCGCAGGCCACCCGAGGCTTCGTCGGCTCCGTGGCACCGGACGCAACGGGCGCGCAGAACCACCGCCGCCTCCCGCTCGAAGGGCACGGGCGACCCGGCGTCGTTGGTCCCGCCGCTCACCCTCCGCGGCGCGACCAGCATCAGCGCGGCGGCGAGCCCGACCAAGAACGGAGCCGAATCACGAATTGCAAGGCCGCGCATCTGCGCGCGCGATTGTAGCCCGGCCGACAGCGCTCGGGTTTCTTGCATTTCGAATCTCGGTCCTTTAGCTTGCCTGCGAAGCTCCAAGCTTCTTCCAGCTTCTCTCGGCGCGATAGACAATGGGGCAGCAACGACAACTCGATCTCGACGGAACGGCGAAGAGCGGGCCCGTTCCCGCCGCCGATCGATCCCGAGGCAAGGCGCGCGGGGCCGGGGGTAAAGGGGGGGGCAAGGATGACGATGGTGGCGCGGGTGGCGGTGGCGGTCCCACGCCGCCGGCAGACGCGTCGCTCTCGGATGAAGCGCAGCGGCGTTACCTGAACTACGCCGTCAGCGTCATCACGGCGCGCGCGCTCCCGGATGTTCGCGACGGGTTGAAGCCCGTGCAAAGGCGGATTCTGTACGCCATGCACAACAACCTGCACCTGTACCCCGACGCGCGATTTCGCAAGAGCGCCACGATCGTCGGTGAGGTGTTGGGCAAGTTTCACCCCCACGGTGATTCGTCCTGCTACGAGGCGATGGTGCGCATGGCGCAGGANNGAGGCCCGCCTGGCGCCGCTGTCGACCGAGCTCCTTGACGAGATCAAACAGGGGACGGTCGACTTTCGCCCGAACTACGACGGCACCACCGAAGAACCCATCGTCCTGCCGGCCCGAATTCCGCAACTTCTGGCCAACGGCTGCACGGGGATCGCGG